>JAUWTJ010000124.1 GCA_030614785.1 Alphaproteobacteria bacterium
GCGATCTTGCCGTCTTTTACGGCAACATCCCCGTCAAAGGGTTCGCCGCCGGTGCCATCGACGATCCTGCCGCTGCGCACCACCAGATCGAATTCAGCTGACATCACGTTCTCCCTTGCGCCACTCTGGAATGGCACAAAGGTACAGGAGATGCAGGGCTACGCAAGATTTTTAGCGGTCGCCACCGGTCTGCTGTTCGAGCTGATCTGCGGAGACCCGACCGACATTGCCGATGAGCTGTTCCAGGAAGGAAAGCTCGCGGCCCCGGGTCGGTGTCACGTCGTCGGAAAACGCTATCACCCTGCCATCCTTGATCGAATACTGGTTGACGCTCTTGACCATTTTGGTCTCGCTATCGAACTTTATCGCAAGGACCTGTTCTGCAACGATAACAGGTGCTTTCCATGCAAAAGAGTGGCTCTGAGTGTTGATATAGTACCAGGTGTTATCGTCGAAAGACCCGATGGTGGACGGGGATCCCAGCATGAGCTCAATTTGTCGCTGCGAGTGGGAGCCTTCCGCGACGGTCAAAATCTCTGCTGTTCTGGGAAAGTAACCGTGACTGGTTACCACCGGGGCGCAGGCGATCGTAGCAGTCACCAGCAGTGCCAGGACGCACGATTGTTTGATTCCGGTCCGAAGGGGGGCAAGCTTCACTCTAATATCCTCATACAAGACATCTTCGCACTTTGACGCAATTCTTGTCGCTTGCATCAACTAAATGATCCTTTGACCTATCCTGCCAGCCAGTTTAGTTCAAGGCCGGTTTTATCAGCATCTTTAATTCGGCACAAATTCAGGTTCTGCTTCTATGGCTCTCGTTCCAACTCCTGTGAACCGCAAGTTCAGCAAGAAATCCACAAAGTCCAATGCCGAAGCGCTCTACACTCGGATCGTGCGGCAGTCGAGAAACCCCGTATTCTTTGAGGAATATGGCGTGGCCGATACGATTGATGGCCGCTTTGATATGATCGTTCTGCACGTATTTCTCGTCCTGCGACGATTTAAGATTGAAGGAAAACCGGCAGAAACGTTGGGGCAATCCGTGTTTGATACCATGTTCATGAATATGGATAGCTCACTCAGGGAGATGGGTGTCGGCGACTTGTCGGTTGGCAAACGGATCAAGAAGATGGCGGCAGCCTTTTATGGCCGCGTCGATGCCTACGAGCAGCCCCTGATCGACGGTGACCGGGTTGCTCTATCCGCCGCCGTCGCCCGTAATCTGTTTCGCGGCGAAGCGGTGAAAGAAGGTGTTACAGAGGCGATTTCAGACTATATGCTTGCGACCTGGTCACATTTGAGCGATCAGCCACTGGAACGGTTTCATCTTGGTCTGGTTGATTTCGGAGATGCGGTTTGAAAAAACGCGTGCAGAAAACGAAGCGGACGGCGAGACAGGTGGTTTTGGGCGAGCCGCTGGATCTGGGCGGCATCAACGCCAATGGAGCCGATATCAGTTTTACAGCCGGACCAGAAGAACTCGCACAAGTTCTTGAAACTATTGGTATTATGGATCTTTCTCGGCTGGAAGGGGAAGTCCGGATCAAGCCATGGCACAAGACCGGTTTTATGCTAGTGGGCGAACTTCGCGCCTCTGTTGTTCAGGAATGTGTGGTGAGCCTCGAGCCGGTTCCTGAAGAAGTCGTTGAACCTTTTGAACGGACGTTTATTCCCGAAGCAGAGGCCATGCAGGAAGAACCGGACGAACATGTCGAGGTTGATTTTATCCTCGAGGCAGAAGATCCGCCCGAACCCCTGATTGGCCATACGGTCAATTTACTCGAGATCATTGCCGAACATCTGGCATTGGGACTGAACCCCTGGCCGCGCAAGGACGGGGCCGAAATTGACCCGAAGTGGCAACCAGGTGAAGAGGGTGAGGATACGCCCAACCCATTTGATGTGCTGAAACATCTGAAACACTAGAATAACCGGGGTTTTTGGGTCACAGGATCTGATTTTGCGAATAGGTAAAATCGGTGAACTTTCACCTTGCGTCGAGCTTCGAAATGAGTATTTTGTGCGCCTCGCTTCGATATTGGCTATTTGCCTGTGTTGGCGCGGTGTTTTAGTTTGGTTTTGAGCCGCTAATTGGGTCCGGGCAGTGCGCGAGTATCGCTGGCAAGCACCAGGGCGCAGCGGCAAAAGAAGAAGAAAGATTTGAGCAATGGCAGTTCCTATGAAAAAAGTGTCGCGGTCCAAGCGTGGTATGCGCCGGGGTCACGACAAGCTTGCAAAAGCATCATACAACGAATGCTCAAACTGCGGTGAACTCAAGCGCCCGCACCATGTCTGCGTCTCCTGTGGGCATTATGACGGCCGCGTAGTTCTGAAAGACCCTGCTGCGATTTAGTGGAGCGGGTTGTGGGGCCATTTTTGACCTTTCCCTGATTGCCTGTCGCAACAGCTTCCTCGAAGCCGTATAGTCCTGCCTGCTTGAGTCGTGTAAAATTATAAGTGGCAGGTATGACCGCTGGACAGAGCGCTATGGATGCTTTGTTTTCGGGCAAATTGAATCGGAGCGCGGTTTGAAGAATCAGACGACCCTTTCTCTGGACGCGATGGGCGGAGATGCGGCACCGACGGTCGTCATTGAAGGTGCTGAAATAGCGCTGGTTCGACATCCAAACATCAAATTTCTAATGCATGGCGATGAAAGCCAATTGAAGCAGCTGCTTGAACATCACCCGTCTGTTGCTGCGGCGTCCACTGTGATCCATGCGGAAGCTACGGTGTCCATGGAGGACAAGCCAAGTGAGGCCGTCCGCCGGGGCCGTAATACGTCCATGTGGCGTGCCATCGATTCCGTCCGCCAAGGCGATGCCCGGGCGATTGTCTCGGCCGGAAATACTGGCGCTCTTATGGCTATGGGCAAGATCCAGCTCAAGACCATGCCGGGTATTTCGCGCCCTGCGATAGCCGGGTTGTGGCCAAGCCTCAACGGGGAGACTGTGGTTCTCGACCTTGGCGCCAATGTTGAAGCTGACGAAAAGCAGCTGGTCGACTTTGCAATTATGGGTGAAGCCTTTGCCCGTGTTGAGCTCGGGATCCGCAAGCCTGCGGTTGGACTGCTTAATATTGGCGAGGAAGAACTCAAGGGGCACGACGAGATTCGCAGCGCTGCCCAGACCCTTCGCACGTCCGTTACGGACATGAACTTCATTGGCTTCGTAGAGGGTAGCGATATCGGAATGGGCGACGTTGATGTGGTGGTGACTGACGGGTTTACCGGCAACATCGCCCTCAAGACTGCCGAGGGCACAGCACGTCAATTTGCAGCCATGTTATCGGTTGCCATGCGCCGGACCTGGCTTTCAAAGCTTGGCGGCCTCCTTGCTGCCTCGGCCTTTCGCGCGCTCAAGCACAAGATGGATCCAAACCAGTCAAACGGCGGTGTGTTGCTTGGGCTTAATGGCATTGTGATCAAGAGCCATGGCGGCACCGACAAGAACGGATTTGCTTCGGCGATTGAGGTCGCCCTGGATATGGCCGAGAGTGATTATGCCGAGATCATTCATCGGCGCCTGGCGTCGCTTGAAAGTGCGCGCAAGAGCTCTGCGAATTCGGACGAGCCCGAAGGGGCTGGCGATACATCCAAAGACGCTGTTGGCTAGTACGGAGCAGAGTAAATGATACGTTCAATTCCCGTGGGCGCCGGGGCCTATCTACCCGAGAAAATTCTCACCAACCATGAGCTTGCAAAAATGGTGGATACGTCCGACGAATGGATCGTCGAGCGCACCGGCATTCGGCAAAGGCGCATCGCCGCCGCCGGGCAAAAGACATCTGATCTGGCAATCGGAGCTGCTGAACGGGCGCTCAAACACGCTGGCGTCGACGCCTCCGAAGTTGATCTGATTATATTGGCCACCGCCACGCCGGATCGTACATTCCCTGCGACAGCCGCCCGCGTCCAGGCGCACCTGGGCATTAAAAAGGGCGCAGCCTTTGATATTCAGGCGGTTTGCTCCGGCTTTATTTATGCCCTGGCAACGGCCGATAATTTCATCAAGGCGGGGCAGGCCACAACGGCTCTGGTCATCGGAGCCGAGACCTTCTCGCGTATTCTGGATTGGGAAGACCGCTCGACATGCGTCCTGTTCGGCGACGGTGCCGGAGCGCTTGTTCTTCAGGCTGGTGAAGGTGAGGGCACTACGGCCGACCAGGGTGTGCTCCAGTCCTATCTGCGATGCGACGGCTCGCATGAGGACCTTCTCTATGTGGACGGCGGTCCATCTTCGACTGGAACCGTTGGCCATTTGCGGATGCTTGGCCGCGAGGTCTTTCGTCATGCCGTGACGAATATCGCCGACGCCATTCAAACCAGCGTTGATCGTGCCGGGATCAAGGTGTCGGATGTTGACTGGTTTGTGCCCCATCAGGCCAATCGGCGCATTTTGGATGCGACGGCCAGGCGCCTCCATCTGGACCCCGAAAAAGTAGTCATTACCGTCGAAAAGCATGGCAACACGTCTGCAGCTTCTGTCCCGCTGGCGCTGGTTGAGGCACTGGAAGATGGCCGCATCAAGCGCGGCGATCTGGTCTTGATGGAGGCCATGGGTGGTGGGTTTACCTGGGGTTCCGCGCTGCTGCGCTGGTAACCGGATATTAAAATCAAGAAAATTCCCTATCCCTTTGATATTGACGGGTTTCTCGTCACCGCTTAGGGTGCATTGATCGATATGAGATCGGTAGATTCCGGGGAAGAATTGACCATGACAGACAAGACACTGACGCGCGCAGATCTGACGGAAGCTGTATTCCGTGAAGTTGGGCTTTCCAGAACAGAGTCGGCGCAACTCGTGGAATCAGTGTTAAATCA
>JAUWTJ010000075.1 GCA_030614785.1 Alphaproteobacteria bacterium
GCTAAAACCGGAGCCAGATTAACTTCGGAGCCCGGGATGAGCCAGGAAATACAGGACAGACGGCAGAAAGCGGCCAAAGCCGAGGTGCGCGCGGCGCGGCTCGCCGAGGAGATGAAGGCCAATATGCGCAAACGCAAGGGCCAGAAGAAGGCGCGTGTCGAGGGTGCGGCGGATGAAGACGCATCAGGCGGTGTTCATGAAGATGGCGGGAATGAGCGCGAGTGACCTTTTTGGTGCCGTATTGGGCGGCTATTCCGGCGCCTTCCTTTTCACACGTACTGCGTTAGAGTGAGACCTTATGGACAGAATTGAAATTGATGGCGGGACGCGCCTCTCCGGGGAACTGAAAATCTCCGGGGCGAAGAATGCGGCGCTGCCGCTGATGGTGGCGACGCTCTTGTCTGACAAGCCGCTTGAGCTGTCCCATGTGCCGCATCTGGCCGACATCGCGACGCTTGGCGAGATCCTGGCGCAGCACGGCGTCGAGGTGACGCGCTCTGAAACCGGTGACGGCGATGCGCTGACCTTGTCGGCGGCGCGGATCACATCGACGCTGGCGCCCTATGATCTGGTGCGCAAGATGCGGGCGAGCTTTCTTGTCTCCGGGCCGCTGCTGGCGCGTGAAGGCCAGTGCACGGTGTCGCTGCCGGGTGGCTGCGCCATCGGCGCGCGGGCGGTGGACTTTCATCTCAAGGGATTTGAGCGGCTGGGGGCAGAGATCGATCTGGCCGATGGCTATGTGACGGCAAAGGCGCCGAACGGGCTGCAGGGCGCGGAATATGAAATGCCGTTTGCCTCGGTCGGCGCGACGCAAAACCTGATGATGGCGGCGACCCTTGCCAAAGGCGAGACGGTGCTCAGGAATGTGGCGCGCGAACCGGAGATCGTTGACCTTGAAAAATGTCTCGTGGCGATGGGCGCAAAGATCGAAGGCGCGGGCACCTCGGTCATTCGCATTGAGGGCAAGTCCGCTCTCAGCGGTGCGTCGCACAGGGTTTTGCCGGACCGGATCGAGACCGGCACCTATGCCATGGCGGTCGGTGCGGCTGGCGGCGAGGTGACGCTGATCGGGACCGATGCGTTGAACCTCGAGATGGTCATTCCGCTGCTGCAGCGCGCGGGGGTCCAGATGGAAGTGATTCAAGTGGGCGATGGCATCGAAGCGATCAAGGTGTCGCGCAACGGCGAGCGGCACATGGGCGTCGATGTTACCACCGAGCCCTATCCCGGATTCCCGACGGACCTGCAGGCCCAGTTTATGGCGTTGATGGCGACCTGTCAGGGGACCAGCCACATTACCGAAAAGATTTTTGAAAACCGCTTCATGCATGTGCCGGAGCTCGGCCGGCTCGGCGCGAACATCAAGGTCGACGGTCAGACCGCGACCGTGCAGGGCGTCGACCGCCTCAAGGGTGCGCCGGTCATGGCGACGGACCTGCGGGCGTCCTCAAGCCTCATCGTTGCGGCGCTGGGGGCGGAAGGCACGACAGAGGTCAACCGGGTCTACCATCTGGACCGGGGTTTTGAGCATATTGTCACCAAGCTGCAAGGGGTTGGCGCAAAGGTGCGGCGCCTTACCAACTAAAGGCACTCGGGGTGACAGTGACGGAGTTCTGCCCTCTGCTTGACCTTCAACCCTCATCCGGCCATAAAGCTGTGAAACCAGAGAAACCCGGGACCCGCTCTTTATGACCAGAGTCAAACTTCAGGCACAGGACGCCTCAGACCTTGAGGTCATGGCGGCGCATCTTCAGGATGCGATCCTGCGGGTTGGTGATTTTGCCTGGCTGCCAAAGACCCGGCGTTTTGCCGGTTTGGGGACACGGTTTTGCTGGGAAGCGGTGGATGTCGCAAAGGGTACGCCGAAAAAAGGCAAGAGTTTTTACCGCACGCTCACGGGTTTTCATTTTGACAATGTGACGAGCGTCCGTGCGCGCGGGTTCGATCAGGGCGATGTCGAGGCCTTTCTTGTGGTGCTTGAGCTTGGCTTTGAGCCGGGCGAGGACGAAGCCGGCACGGTTCGGCTTGCCTTCGCGGGCGGGGCGGAACTTGCCCTCGAGGTTGAATGTCTTGACGCGGCCATGAGCGACATCGCCGCGCCGTGGCAGAGCGATCAGTTACCCAAACACCCAGACGAGCATGGGGAGAGCTAGACGTTCATGGTGCGCCGTCTTGATGCACGCAGTCCCGAATTTACAGAAGCGTTTGACGCGCTGCTCATGCTTGAGCGCGGCATGTCGGACGATGTCTCTGGCACCGTGCGCGGGATCATTGCCGATGTGCGCCAAAGGGGCGATGAGGCGCTGCATGATCTCAATGTAAAATTTGACCGGGTGGATACGCGGGGCGAAGGTCTCGCCGTTTCGAAGAGCGAGATTGCTGAGGCTGTCGCTGCCTGTTCGGCGCGCGAGCTGGATGCCATTGGCTTTGCCGCAGAGCGCATTCATGCCTATCACGTGAAGCAAGTCCCGCAAGATGAGATCTATACGGATGACCAAGGTGTGACGCTGGGAAGTCAATGGCGCGCGGTTCAATCCGCCGGGCTCTATGTGCCAGGCGGGACGGCGAGCTACCCCAGTTCCGTCCTGATGAACGCCGTCGCGGCAAAGGCCGCCGGGGTCGAGCGGTTGGTGATGGTGGTGCCGACGCCGGATGGCAAGATCGCGCCGCTGGTTTTGGCGGCCGCAGACCTTGCCGGGGTCGACGAGATCTACCGTGTCGGCGGGGCGCAGGCGATCGCGGCGCTGGCCTGGGGGACCGAGACGATCCGTCCGGTTGATATTATTGTCGGGCCGGGTAATGCTTATGTCGCCGCCGCCAAGCGCGAGGTTTTTGGCCAGGTCGGCATCGATATGATTGCCGGGCCGTCGGAAATTCTTGTGGTCGCGGACGGCACCAATGATCCGGACTGGATCGCTGCTGATCTTTTGGCGCAATCAGAACATGACGCGCTGGCACAATCGATCCTGATCACCAGTGATGAGGCTTTTGGCGATGCCGTCGAAGAGGCGGTGGAGCGCCAGCTTGCCACGTTGCCGCGCGCGGCGATTGCCCGGGCGGCGTGGCAGGCTTTCGGGGCGATCATCCTGGTCTCTGACCTTGCCGCTGCCTTGCCGTTGGTCGATGCAATCGCGCCGGAGCACCTCGAGCTTGTCTTTGATGAGCCGGAAGGTTTTGCGGCAAAAGTGCGGAACGCCGGGGCGATTTTCCTCGGACGTCACACCCCCGAAGCCATTGGCGATTATGTCGCCGGGACCAATCATGTGTTGCCAACCGAAGGCAGCGCGCGGTTTTCATCGGGGCTTTCAACGCTGACGTTTATGAAGCGGACCTCGCTGCTGGGCTGTGATCCGGCGGCACTCGCAGCGCTGTCTGACGCGGCGCTCACGCTTGCCGAAGTCGAGGGGCTTGATGCGCACGCGCGGTCCATATCCATACGGACAAACCGGGGGGAGGGCGAGCCGTGAGCGAGGCCGCATCTTCGTCGCCATTTCGCATCGAGAGCGTTCATCTTGATGAAGAAACCATGGTGCGCCGCTCGCCGGATATCGAGCACGAGCGTAACGTGGCGATCTTTGATCTTGTCGAGGAGAACCATTTTCATCCCGAGGGTTCTGACGGCGGACCCTACAGTCTTCACCTTTCGATCCGCGACAACCGGCTTGTCTTTGATATCAGACTGGCGGACGAGAAACCGCACGGCGCGATCATGTTGTCACTGACACCGTTTCGCCGGATCGTGAAGGATTACTTTCTTATTTGTGAAAGCTATTTCAAGGCGATCAAGACCTCTGCGCCGTCGCAGATCGAGGCGATCGACATGGGACGGCGCGGCCTGCACAACGAAGGATCGGAAATCCTCAAGGCGCGCCTCGAAGGCAAGATTGATGTTGACTTTGACACAGCGCGGCGACTCTTCACGCTGATCTGTGTCCTTCATATCAAGGGTTGAGATCTTGCGCGGGCCAAATGGAGAGGATCTTCCCGGCGCCATCCTGTTCGCCTGCAATCTTAATGCGGTGCGTTCGCCCATGGCGGCGGCGTTGATGCGCCATCTCTATGGTCGATGGGTGTTTGTCGAATCGATTGGTGTGCGTCAGGGCGAGCTTGATCCCTTTGCGGTGGCGGTGATGGACGAGATCGGCATTGATATTTCGGAGCACAGCCCGAGGCCGTTTGAAGAACTGATGGACACCAGCTTTGACATCATTGTGACGTTGACGCCCCAGGCCCATCACAAGGCGCTTGATATGACGAGCTCCTTTGCTGTTGATGTGGAGCACTGGCCGACCTTCGATCCAACAGCGACATCAGGCAGCCGGGAGCAAATTATGGACGCCTATCGACAGGTGCGCGACGACCTGGAGCGCCAGATCAAGCAGCGGTTTGTCGCACGGACGGCGCCAAATGCCTGAATTTACCGGAATTTGAGCCTTGCGGGGCTGAAAACCTGCACTTTTCCAATATGAACACTTGATTTTCGGGGGCGAGAAAAGCATTCTCCCGCCAAATCAAACAGGCAGGTCAATATGGCGGCCTCAAAGGATAAAAATGGCCAAGGAAGAACTACTTGAATTTCCCGGGACTATTGTTGAGCTTTTGCCCAACGCCACGTTTCGTGTGAAGCTCGAAAACGAACACGAGATTATCGCTCATACCGCAGGTAAAATGCGCAAGAACCGGATCAGGGTTCTGGCTGGCGACAGTGTGCTCGTTGAAATGACCCCCTATGATTTGACCAAGGGTCGAATTACCTACCGCTTCAAATAGGCGCGGGGCCCAATGGCGGCGACCTCTTCCTCATCCTTGAAACTCATTCTGGCCAGTGCCTCGCCGCGCCGGAAAGATCTGCTTGCACAAATCGGCGTGGTGCCAGACCTGGTGACGTCTGTTGAATTTGATGAAAGCGTTTTGCCGGGCGAAACTCCGCGCGAGGCGGTCGAGCGTCTGGCGCGCGGCAAGGCCGAGGCGGCGAAGACTTTACGCCGCTCCGACGATGATCTGATTTTGACCGCCGACACGATTGTTGCGTGCGGGCGGCGGATCCTTGGTAAGCCCACGGATGAAAAAGATGCGCGGCGTATGTTGCAGCTTTTGTCCGGGCGCAGGCATCAGGTCTTGAGTGCGATTTGTCTGGTCGGGTCAGGCGACACGATCACCAGCCGCACCGTTGTGACGCGCGTTTCTTTCAAACGTCTGAGTGGCCAGGAGCTTGATGCCTATCTGGCGTCGGGTGAATGGGACGGCAAGGCAGGCGCCTATGCCATTCAGGGGCGCGCCGGTATTTTTGTTCGCGGGCTCGAAGGCAGCTATTCCAGTGTCGTCGGTCTGCCGCTGTATGAAACAGCCAATCTTCTGGGCGGCGCCGGTTTTGCCCTGCTTGAAGGATGGACCCCGTGAGTGAAAAGCTGCTCATTGAAACCTCTCCTCTTGAGACGCGGCTGGCGCGGCTCAGGGAGGGGCGCCTTGAGGTGTTTCATGTTTTTCACGGCGCGGCGGCGCTACTGCCCGGTGTCCCGGTTGTTGGGCGGGTCCGCTCTACTGTCGCCGCACTTGAGGCAGCGTTTGTGGATATTGGCCTCGGGCAGGATGCCTTTTTGTCCCTGCCGAAGGTGAAGCTTGAGGCCCTCGCAGAGGGCGACCTGGTTCTGGCCAGCCTGGCCCATCTCGGCGTTGGCGATAAAGGCGCTCGGCTGACGCGCGAGGTTTCTCTGCCGGGGCGGGGACTGGTGCTTCTGGTTGGCGGCAGCGGTGTCCATTATTCGCGCCAGCTTGATGAAGCCGCGCGCGAGCGGCTGACGGGCCTTGTGGCCAGCTTTGATCTTGATCGGACCCGGTTTGGTCTTATCGTGCGCACCGAGGCGGCGGTCCTTGATGACGGCGCGATGGCGGATGAATTTTCCGCGCTCATGGATGAAGCCGAAACCATCGATGCGAAAAGCGAAGCGGCGACGAAGCCAGTTGCTTTGCTCTGCCCGGATGCGGCGCTGGCGCTTTTCCTGCGCGGCATGAACCTTGCCGGGACGGATATTGTTGTCGATAATGCTGCGCTCGCGGCGCAGCTCGAGGCGCATTGGCAGGGCGTGCGCCCTGATCTTGTTGAGGCGCTGGATGTCGAGGCGACACGAAGGCTGATGGACGGCGCCGGAGTTGACGAAGCCATTGAGAGGCTTCTTGACGGGCGTATCAAACTTGCCTCGGGCGGTGAGATTGTTGTTGAACCGACAGAGGCGCTGACGGCGATTGATGTCAACACCGGCGACATCACCCGGCACAAGGGCGCGGGCGGCAACAAGGCATCGCGCGCGCTGGCGACAAACCTTGAAGCGGCCGACGAGATCGCCCGGGTGCTGCGCGCCGCCAATATCGGCGGGATCGTTGTAGTTGATTTTCTGAAGATGACCGGGCGGAGCGACGAGACCCGCGTAATCGAGCGTCTGCAACGAGGCGTGGCGGGCGACACCAGCCCGGTGCGCATCGGCGGGTTTTCAAAGCTTGGCCTCGTCGACCTTTCGCGCGCGCGGCGGGGGCCCTCGCTGTTTGATACGCTTAGCGATAAATCAGATCGCGTGCGCCTCAACGCCCGGGCGATCGCTGCCCGCGCGGTTCGGCTGGCTCTGCGCGCGGCGGAAGCGGCTCCCGGGCGCCGCGTTATTTGCGAGAGCGCGCCGGACATTCATGCGCGGATCGAGACCTTGCGAGACGCTGCGAAAAGCGACATGATGGGGGCACTCGAGGCGCGCGTTATGTTTCAGCCGCGAGAAGGGTTTGCGCGCGACCGGATCGAGACGCGGATCGAAAGCTGAGGACCGGATCTGGTTATGACTGAAACCCCGAAAAAGTCCGTTGCGCTGTGCCCGATCTGCCAGGCGCCGACGGAGAGAAAATTCCGCCCGTTCTGCTCCAAGCGATGCGCCGATGTTGATCTGGGCCGCTGGTTCAACGAGAGCTACGCTGTTCCGGCCACCGAACCGCCCGATGAGTGGGATGCGGGCGGCGGCGAGCCCGATGATGGCCCGGACAGTTCCGGCGGCACGCAGAGCCTGCTCCACTGATACGACAATCAGGGGCCGCAGCACGCAGGTCCGGGACATTGAAGTGCGGAACGATGATACAGACCGGGTGATCGCGCTGTTTCGCTGCACGCAAATGCTGCTCTATCCCAAAACCTGAGGATCTGTGCCATCCGCCGGACCGGTTTTGGGCTTGCCAGCGCGGCGCATATTCCCTATAAACCGGCTTCCTTCCCCGGCGAGCCGCACCAAAGGCTCTGCCAGATCCGGCGTAAAAACCGACAATGCATCCGCGAAGGGCCCGGGTAGCTCAGTTGGTAGAGCAACGGATTGAAAATCCGTGTGTCGGTGGTTCGATTCCGCCCCCGGGCACCATTTTTTCTCAATAAAAACAATGCGTTATGGTTTTGGTCCGTTTTGGACTTTGCCGTATACAGCTATATACAGTGAAAAATCGGTATCAAATCAAAGCTATTTGTTGGCTAATTGAAGCTGTTTCATGCTGATTTTGTACAGAGTGTGTACAGTAATTGATCAAAAGTAACTGATTGAAGCCTTCTACTCAACGCAAACCCAAGTGACCAAGAGCAGTGCAATTGGCCAATTTTTGCGTATTTTAGTGCTTGTACGAATTAATATTGGAGGTAATTGTTGCCAGTGAAGTGCTGATGGTGCTGGAATGATGCCTTCAGTGAAAATGTTGTTTATCCGCTTTGCCCTCAACAACGGACTTTGCAATGCGTGAGCAAGGTGGGGATTTGTTCGGGCGATTTTGAGCTAGACACAATCTCGTATCATCGAAATCCATTCGATCCATCACCGACCCAATATTGTCGTCGTACCCATTATTTGACGTTTCGGACTTCTAAACCGGAAGATTGCCCTCTGGTTGAGAGGCGAAGGTTTTTGTGGTACAGGAAGACTATGAAACGAAGTGCCTGTTCATTATTGATCGCGACTTTCCTTGCGGTTCAGATTGTCTCGCTGCTGCATGTGGCTCAATTTAATTTTGAGACCCATCAGCACAACGGGCAGGCATGTGCGATCTACATTCATGAAAAGGACTCCGGAAGTGCGGATGTTCCTCTGCCACCGGCGCTGCGCGAATTTGCAGTGAACGGCGTTCATGAGCCTCGTTTTGAAACTCATCTCGTGGCGCGCGAAGTCGCCAGAGGTGCCTCCCCGCGAGCCCCTCCCAAACATCTCCTCGTCTGAAAACTGATTGCCACTCTGATCAAGTGTGCCCCACCGGCATGTTCGGTGCGAGAGCATACGCCCGGGAGATAAGAATATGACTTCAAGAACTGCAGGGGCCATTGTGCTTCTGACCCTGTTTTCCAGCCCTCACGCATCCGCTGACGAACAAGAGGGGATAACCGCCCTACAAATGGAGATTGAAGCTCTGCAGACAGAGTTTGCGAACCGTATTTCCGTCCTTGAGGCCAAGCTGGCAAGGTTGCAAGGCCTGCCGGAACCAGCGGCTGGTGCTCCTCTGCAGCCATCAAAAGACACCACTCCGATTATCACCAACAAAAGTGCTCAAGAAGACCCCATACAGTCCGCCTCGTTAACGGCGCCCGTGGCGCCGGCGACCTCGGGGCGGAGGATCTTCGGCAATGAATTTAATCCCTCAGTCGGGATAATCCTCAATGGAGCTTATAGGGACTATTCTTCAGAAATGAGCGAGATGGCAGGCTTCCCGATCGGTCATGAAGGTGAACGCGGAAAGGAGGGTTTTTCCGTTGATCATTCTGAACTGAATTTTGCGGCCAATATCGACGACAAGTTTTCCAGCAAGGTAACAGTGGCGATCGCCGAACATGAAGGAGAAACCGAAGTTGAGCTGGAAGAGGCGTTTATTCAAACACTGGCTGGCGCAGGTCTACCTGACGGCATGAGCGTCATGTTTGGCCGCGGCTTCTGGACGCTCGGCTATCTCAACGAGCATCATAACCACGCCGATGACTTTGCAGACCGCCCCTTGACCAACAGGGTCTTTCTCAACAACACGTTTAACGATGATGGCCTCGAGGTGACCTATATCTTGCCCGCTGACTTCTACGCGGAAATTGGCGGAGGTTTGTTCCTCGGTGATGATTATCCCTTCGGTGGCGCTGATGGTGGCGGCGTTGGCGCATGGTCGCTCTTTGCCCGAACAGGCGGTGATATCGGCTACAATCATAGTTGGCGTCTTGGCGCCTATCTCTTGTCAGGTTCGGCGGACAATGGGCGTAGCAGCAACGACGATGACATCTTCTTTGTCGGCGACAGCGACCTTTATGTTGCCGACATTCGCTATACCTGGGCTCCAACCGGCAATCCGCGCCAAAAGGAATTGACTTTTCAAAGTGAGTTCTTCCTGAACCAGGAAGATGGCACCTATGAGGATTCTGCATTGGCTTCCGGACTGGTCATGTTCGATGAACAGTCGAGCGGCTGGTATGCACAAGGGGTCTATAAGTTCAATCCGAATTGGCGGTTGGGTCTGCGCTACAGCCGACTCGCACCAGCGGACACTCCGGCGGCTCTGTTCGGCGGTGCACTCGACGCTGCTGATCATGATCCACAAGCTCTTGCCATCATGGCCGACTGGACTAACAGCGAGTTCAGTCGCCTCCGACTGCAATACAGCCTCGAGGAACTCAGTGACGGCCAGGAAGACAACCAGTTTACTCTGCAATACATCATGAGCCTTGGCGCTCATGGCGCCCATAAGTATTAGGAGGAATCAATGAAACATATATTCTTTACTATACTGACTGTTTTTTCCTCCCTGTTTCTGGCACCGGGTTCTGCGGACGCCAAGGTGCGGGTTTTCGCCTGCGAACCAGAGTGGGCCTCTTTGGCCCAAAGCATTGGCGGCAATCTGGTGGAAGCATATTCTGCCACCCATGCAGCCCAAGACCCGCACTACATTCGTGCGCGGCCAAGTCTTATCGCCAAGATGCGAAGAGCAGATCTCATTATCTGTTCAGGCGCTGGACTGGAAGAAGGCTGGTTGCCTGTTCTCTTACAAAAGGCCGGAAATACAAAAGCGCAGCATGGCGGCCCTAACTTCCTGCTCGCTGCCAACCTGGTTCCGCTGTTGGAAACCCCTGTTACCCTGGACCGCAGCATGGGTGATATGCATGCACAGGGTAACCCCCATGTTCATCTCAACCCGCATAATATTCCACCTATCGCAACTGCCATAGTGGAGCGGCTTAAGGTGATAGATGGCGCAAACCTGACGACTTACGAACAGAACTATGAGACCTTTCTGGCAAGGTGGATCGCGGCAACGTCGCGGTGGGAAAGTGAGGCCTCCGATCTCAAAGGGCGCCGGATCGTCACGCATCACAAGTCCTGGACCTATCTAATCGACTGGCTTGAACTCAAACTTGTCAACACATTGGAACCGAAACCAGGTATCCCGCCCAATTCAAGCCATCTGGAGCAGCTCCTGGCCCAGGTCAATGAGGCGCCGGTACTGGCGATTGTTCGTAGCCCTTATGCCCCTGACCAGGGCAGCAAGTGGCTTTCGGGCAAAACCGGTATTCCTGAGGCCATACTGCCTTTTACGGTCGGTGGTGAGGACGAAGTCACTGATCTGTTTTCCCTATTCGAACGCACGCTCGACATATTTGACGGAGCTGTTGATGCCAAGTCTTGAACTTATGGAGATTATCGGGCCGGCCATTGCTGCTGGCTTGATGATCGCACTTGCACATGGCGTTCTCGGAGTTGAGGTCCTCAGACGAGGGATTATTTTTATTGATCTGGCGATTGCACAAATCGCCGGATTAGGGCTTGTTGTCGCCAATCTCTATTTGTCTGAGCCGGGTTGGTGGATCCTGCAGGGAGCGGCTCTTCTTTTTGCCATGCTGGCGGGATTGTTCTTTCGTTTCGTGGAGACCAAAATGCCGGGGCAACAGGAAGCCATAATCGGAAGCAGCTTTATTGTCGCAGCCTCTCTTGCTCTGCTCCTGTTGGCGGATAGCCCGCACGGAGGTGAAGAAATTCGGCACCTGCTCTCCGGACAAATTCTCTTCATCACCTGGGCCGATGTCGGATTGTTCGCTCCAGTTTACATAGCCATTGTGATTTTGTGGCTTGGAGTTCCATGGCTGCGCAAGGGGCTGTGGTTCTATTTGCTCTTTGCTCTTGCCATTACGTCATCGGTACAGCTCGTCGGGGTCTATGTGGTTTTCGCAAGCCTGATCCTTCCGGCACTGGCAGCTGTTGATGCGATCCGCCCTCACATGTGGGCCTGGATCTGCGGCGTCCTGGCGGTTATCTCGGGTGTCGTCATCTCCGCCTATGCAGATCTTCCTGCCGGGCCGTTTCTCGTCATAACCTATACCATCACAAGTTTGCTCGTTTTGGCAGGGCGGAAATTTGCAAATAGTGCCAAGCCATGATCCTTCTGTGAAAATGCGCATCCAGCTGGAAAAAATGACGTCACCTTGACCGCCTTATGACCGCTTAGAGAGAATCTCGGGTGTCCGGAGTTTGTTTTGAGTAGGGGCCGCTATTGCCCCGAAAACGGCGTACGGATTGCTATTGGAGCCAGGACAGGGAGAGGCGCTTGATGAATCCAGCGAACTGCAGAAATGTTGTTTGCGTGTCAATCGGGTTCCGGGCACTTGTTAGTTCGTCGTCTTCCTGCGGACGGGGTGGCCTGATACTTGCTGCTCGAGAACGTAAATTGAATTCTACAACCAGAAAATATCAAAATGGGACAGTAAAATGATGGGATTTTGGAAGAAACAAACTATGGTTGTATGCACTCTGAGTGCAGTTTTGGTTTCAGGATGTGCAACACAAGGAGGCGATAGCGCCTCTCTCGTATCAACTGACAACAGTTGGTCAATTAGGCACGCATCGGCACAGGTAGATGGCGACGCAGTCAAACTGACGGTACTTCTGCGTGATCCTGTTTCGCGAAATGCCTATAGCAATCAGAGGCGTCATTTGTCGATTGAGGTTGACCGCGAAAATGCTTCCGAGACGTCGCAGACCACTGTTGATCTGAATATGATGCAGCGTGCGTCCATTACGGAGTTTTCGCAGGAAGACGGAGAGATAACCGGTATTCGCGTTGCATTTCATGACGATCACGGCGTCCAGGGGCACTAACGAGGTATATAATGTGCCTGTGATCTGCCACTGACGACATTTCCTTTTTCCGACACGGCTCGACCTTGTTCAGGCCGTCGGCGCACGTCTGCAATTAGTCGGGAGTGTCGGAAACGGACCCAGTCTGCGGAAAAAGGCGAAGCGTGATATGATATTTACATCTTGATAGCTAGAGGACGGGACCTTTCGGAGAGTGTTGTATGATGCCCGGGATTGCCTCGAAAGCGGTCGTGCGGATCGTGTGATGAAGTCTTCAGATTTGTGTAGATTTACACTACAAAATCACATCACTTTACGAAGAATTCACACTCCAAGAGTAGTATAACCCTTTGATATCATTGATATAATCAAATGATAGAGCGACGGATTGAAAATCCGTGTGTCGGTGGTTCGATTCCGCCCCCGGGCACCACTTCATAATGAAATCAATGGGTTACGGTTCTCATGCCTGAGTGCGGACGTATATGTAACTTTTACGGTATAGAGTGTCCGGTGCTGGACTCCAAACGGATGCAAGAGATCTCTGCACCTGACTTCTGTTCATGGAATGGGTGCAATCAAATTCTTCGAATGGCTTGGCGCACTACATCATCAGTACATTCGGATATAGTTTTTGGTAGGTACAGCCAAGGAATAGACAATCCAAATTTCCGACGATCATTGGCGAGCTGTTTGACTATCCCCTGGTACGCTGCTCCAGCGCCTGATGTTGTATCTGACCTCCCCGCGTGACAATCAGTTGATCGCGCTCGAAAGGAACCCAGTCTTCATCAGACAGGGGAACACTGGCAAATAGCACAATCTTCTGTATGTCACCTTCCAACTGTGCGCCTGACAGAGGTATTGCATTAGGATCAAACGCACAGTGTCGGCACAAATAATACAGTCCTGGTGGTTCGATTTTACCATTTTCCTGGGTGCGCATATTTGCAAATGCATAGAGACAGTCTCCGTCACTATACAGAAAATTTGCAGGCCCAAAGGGGGCAAATCGCATGAAGACATCGTTCACAACAGTACGGCGGTGCGCCAGTGATGGAGGCTCATTCTGCCAAAGGCTCGCTATTTGATCCATAAGATAGCAGAACACGTATTCTGAATCCGTATCACCGATCGGGGAGAAATGAGACAGCTGCAGTGCAGATTTAGAAAACTTCAAGTCTCCATTGTGCGCGAATACGTGGGTCCGACCATGGAGCTCTCGCGAAAAAGGTTGCGTGTTGCGAAGTGATCGCCCGCCTTGAGTGCCTAATCTTATGTGTGAGATGACGCACTGGCTGCGATGTTGGTGGTGTTGGAGAAAATCCATCCACCCACTGCCAGCGGCCGGTTCTGTCTCGCGAAAGACTTGCGCATTTGCTCCTTCATAGAAAGCTAGCCCCCAGCCGTCGCAATGTGGACCGGTCAAACAACCATGTCTTTTGAACTCCTCGAGCGAAAAGGTTACCCTGGTAGGTGTTTTGCTTGAGATAGCGAAGAGCTCACACATATCTTATTGCCCCTTCAATAGATTCGTAAAATGACGTGCGCTCATTCACTGGATCACTTGGCTACCCACTTTCTACCGCTCATCGCCCACAGTGGATCGGATGCGCCGATGCAATTTGCAGGCGTGAGCGAGGGGTGCTTCTGATTGCGCCGTATGATGTTGCCTCATTCTGAACTCTACGGCATTCGGCCATCTTTCCCCAAGTGGATTCAAGGCTCGGGAAACAGTGGGTGTTTAAGTACTCATACTCACGTTACAGCTTTGTGATCTTCTGATTTTCTCGCTGACATGGCGAGGAAGGCAGCGCCCACCGTTGTCAAGCGACCCAACTTTCCATCAAATCGATAAAGCATCCGCGCAGCCAGACGTGATCTCGGATAGTAAATGACACCTCGCACATCGGTTACTTCCAGCCCTGCATTCTCTGCAAGCGAGCGCAGTTCAGAAGCCGTCCAGAAATGTGCCCGGTGCCACAGGGAAGAACCGGACCAACCTCGTATATAGCGCTGAACTGCCCAAGGGCTCCATTTTCCGAGTTCACCGATCACTAATTGTCCACCGGGACGCAGGACGCGTGCCATCTCAGCAAACGTGTCCGATGCGTCATCAACAAAACACAGAATGGTTTTTGCTAAAACGAGGTCAAACTGTTCTGCTTCGAATGGCAGACACTCTGCCTTGCCGAGATGAAAGGAGACATCGGTTTTCGACGATGCCGCCCGTTGTGTCGCCGCCTCAATCATGGCCTGTGAGACATCAATGCCAACGACTTTCGCTCCGCGATCCGACAGCGAAATCGCGAGCGTCCCGTCTCCACACCCGACGTCCAGAAGGTCCCGGTCCTTTGGGTCGCCAATGAAATCGAGAAGTGAGCGATCTTCAAGCATTTCGGTGATCGAGCCGAGCTCGGAGGCGCGCCACCGCGAATATGCTTCTGGCCCTAGGTCCGTTGTGATCTCTGTAGGTGATGCTCCGTTCATAACAGCATTATCCCTGAGGTGAGCTTCAGAAACAGTCCATGATTTGTTGAGGAGAGGGTGATCTGACCGGCCCTATTTCTGGGACCTTTCCAGGCATCGCTGAAAGGCCGGCAGGTGACGATTCTTCGAGGCATCCTGCAAATTCAGTAGAACGTCGCGGACCGATGGATCATCAACAACTGCCAGAAGGCGATCATACATCTCTGCATTCTCGATTTCGGCGGCGATGGCAGCTTCACATGCGGCAGCGATGGAAGATGGAGCCTCGACGCGGCCCGGCCACTCATCTTTGGGCGGCTGGAGACCCAATCGTTCGAATTGGCGCAGTAACGCCGAGGCATGCCGGTCTTCCGCCTCGACGATATTGATGAAGGGCCGGATGGGGCCGAAAGCTTCGATGACTTTGTTATAGGTTGCGCGGGCTTTATATTCGTCCTCAAGCGCTTCCTCAAGGGCCGCGACCGTTTGCTCATTCATTTTTCGCCTCTTCTTCCTGTGTTGCAATATCACGATCGGAAAAGAGATATTCCTTCAGTTCGTGATCGAAGTCTTCGCTGTTTTGGCGCAGCCATTCCAGCAACATGGCGGCATGCTCTATTTCTTCCCGCATATTGTGAAGCAGAATGCTCCTGAGAGCTTCATCCTCGCAGTCATCGGCTCTCTGTCGATACCAGTCAACAGCCTCCAGCTCTTCCATCAGCGAGGTAATCGCGTAGTGCATTGAAAGCGTGTCCTTGCTCAGGCTTTCGCGCGGTGCATGCAGTCCTTCGCTTGACACTTTCAATTCCCTCCAAGTGGACACCTACATGGTGGATTACAGACTATGCCCCTACGCTGTGTATATGAACATCGTGTGCTGAGTTCTTTTCAAGAATTTCCTGCGCTCGCTTCTCATGCTCAGCATCACAGGTGCGCACCCAGAGGAGCAACCCGCCGTGTTCCAACTGGTTGTTGAGATACTCGGCATGATGATGTCCAACCAGGCCTGCGAGTACGGCGCCTACGGCTGCTCCCAGGCCTCCTGCAATGGCCGCAGCCGCAACTGCCGCCGCAAATGTACCACCGGTCGCCACAACAATGCCCGTTGCCGCGACTGCCGCGACGTAGAGTGGAGTACTGATCAATGCACCCTCGGCATCCCCAATCGATTCGGTTGATACAAACACCGTTCTTGGGACACCAGGTTCGTCTTCAAGACTTTCCGTTCTCTTGTAGGCATGGCCAAGCTTCTCCTCAACCGCTTCCTCATTTGCCAGGAAGCTCAGGTCGATGCGCCCAAACCCGGAAGTCAATAGTTCGTCAATTGCCCCTTGTAACGTCTCCGCGTCACCGAAAACGCCAACTGCTTCACGATACTGTTCAGCCTTATTCTTGTCTGCCACTCTGCTCTCCTGCGTGCTGGATCACGGAAAAGTCTTCTGCAGGTTATATTGGTGAACTGCCCTGGCATTGATCAGGATCAACTGGTTTTCGATTCTGTGAAACTCAGGTCATCATCCAGGTATTGCTGACCCTCAAAGTTGGGCGTTCCTCGTGCCCGGCAAGGACAGCGGGCTTTATATTCCCTTTTGCTTGGTGGGGGCAGGATGTTCCAGGTCCAGTTCGACACCCAACTCATTAAGGGCTTCGAAGATTGCATGGACGAGTGGCGGTTTGCCGCCGGTCATGCCTTCTTCCTCTGCAACAGCAACTTCGCTGGCATCGTAGAGCCATCTGCGAAGTATTTCGGCCTTTTGGCCCTCACTCATCAAGGGATGCCGCACCACCTCCTCAGGTGAAGCAAAGACATCACCCGGATCAAGCATCGCGCGTTCGTACTGGTCGTCTTTTTGCATGTGCAGTGTGCACCTTGGGGGACGGAGGAGGCGCACCCGACTTCCGGGCTCAACGCCCGGCTAAGATTAGAGCATTGCAGGCAGATTTGATAGCTATTCCCGCGAAAAACGAGTGCTGTCTATATGGTTCCTGTAGAACTGATTTCAGACTGCCCTGGCTATCCTTGGCACATCGCAAATGGCAGAGGTCACAGAGACAAAACTTTCCCCGGATGCCTATTGCTGGCCA
>JAUWTJ010000001.1 GCA_030614785.1 Alphaproteobacteria bacterium
CGCAACATCATCAAATGTAAGACCATATTTTCGCAGAGCGAACTCCGAGACCTCAATGGCAAGCTCAGGTTCACGTGTGCCACTGACCTGGGTCACATTGACACCGGAAAGTCTGGAGACCTCTTGTTCAATCTCCTGAGCAAGTTTCAGGAAAGTGTGCTCATCCACATCACCTGTAATGGCCAGAGAAATAATGCGGTTTCGAAATGCCGCCTGATGCACTTTGGGATTGTCAGCCTCAGGAGGAAACGTATTGATCGTATCAACGCGCATTTTTATTTCGTTGGCAACGCGCTGGCGTTCCGAGGCATCCAGATCAATTTCGGTCCAAATTTCAAAGGTTCCGACACCTTCGCGAGCGCGCGAAATGATCCGGTCAATCCCTCTGATATCAGAGATCGCCTCTTCTACCGGAATGAGGATGCGCTCCTCAATCTCCTCCGGGCCGCCGCCGCGGTAAGGAATAGTAATCTCAAAGAGGCCAGGTTCGATCACCGGAAAGAGGTTCCGCTTCAACCCTGTGACACTGAAAGCCCCCAGAACCAGGATCGCGACCATCAACAGATTTGCGGCGACGTGGTTCTCGGCGAACCAGCGGATCAATTTGCTCATTGGGACACCTCACGAACCAGACTGGATTCCGATACAGATTCATCCCCGGCCACAGAAACCTCCATATTCTCTGTCGGCGTATCAAGCGGCGAGGTGCAGACCCGTTCGCCCTCCATGATGTCGAGACGCACGAACGCTGTATCGCGGGTTGACTGCAACACCTCAACATCACGAAAATGAAGACGGTTGTCGATACCAACAACAAGTACAGTGCCATTCTGGCGCACAGCTTCACGGGGGATACCCACGACTTGATCAAAATACCGCCCTTCAATTCGCGCTTCGACAAACATGCCCACCGTCAGCGGAAGATAGTCATCCGTTTTCTCCATCGGAGCGGGATCAACGCCGGCAACCGCATAGACAACCCGGCTCTTCGCGTCGATCATGCCTTCGGTCCGTACAATCCTTGCCGTCCAGGATCTTTCCTGACCCGCAAAAGTCGCCTGCAATTGCACAAACGGCATGTCAGCCCTGTCCGGGTTGGCGGTGAAGGGCAGGTCAAGAAGGGCAACCTGCGCATCTGTCAGCGGCAAACGTACTTCGAGTGATTGCGTGGAATAAATATCGGCGGCCTTGAGGTCGGTTGAAATAATCTGCCCGAGGTCCACATATTTGCGAACCACGCGGCCCGTGAAAGGAGCCTTCAGTTCAGTTCGCTCCAGACTCAAATGAGCCTCACTCAAGTCAGCCCTCGCTGATTTCAGGCGGGCTTCTGCCTCAAGCATTTGAGGCTTGCGCAGCACCAGATCATTGGCCTCGCCGGTTCCCAATTCGGCCCATTCTTTGGCCGCCTGCTCTGCCTCTGCCCTTTGCCGTGCAAGGTTCTGGGCAGCCTCGGCAACCCGCGCCTCGGCCTTGATTACGTCAAGCTCATAGTCCCGCGGGTTAATACGCAGAATGACGTCGCCCTCTTGAAAGAAGCCGCCGGCCACAAAACTGTCACTCACTTCGACAATCCGCCCGCTAACTTCGGACTGCAGGGATATCGCAACCCTCGGCGCGACGGTTCCCTGGCTGGTCACAACGATCTGCCGGGTTGACGGGATCGCTTCAACCGCGCGGACGATGCGAGGTTTGATCTCCTTTTCAGCATCCTCAATCTTGGGCTTCATGACTGTTAAAAGCGAAATTACCCCCCCGCCAATCATTACCACCGCCAGGAAAGGCACGAGGCGCAGGAGCCAATTTTTTAGAACGGGGGAGAAGGAAGGCATCATCTGTATCCTAATCAACGTGTGAAACAATTTGCTGAAGATCTGCTTCAACATGCTGGGGGGGCGCTGGTTCTTCAACATTCGGGATCCCGCCGCCAAGGGCGAGGTAAAGAGTAACGCGGTTGGACAGCTGTTGGCGTCTGACCTCGAGATAGGAACTGCGCGCATTGAGGCTGCGTCTTTGAGCCTCAAGCAATTCGAAAATACCGGTGAGGCCACGGCTATAAAGATCAGAGGCGAGTTTTTCGGCTTCTACCGCCTCATGGGCAGCTTCGCCCATACTCGTTACCCTGACCGCAAGGGCCTCTTCCGCAAAAAGCGTCGTCTCAACCTCCCGGAAAGCGATAAGCAGTGACTGGGCATAACGCGCCAACGCCTGATCGCCTCGAGCATCCGCAGCAGCGCCCTGCGCCCTGAGCGCCCCACCCTGGAAGAGTGGCTGAATAACACCTCCCGCCAGCGACCATATGAGGTTGGATGGATTTTCCAGGTCTTTAAGCTCTCCATCCTGATAACCGCCTGATGCACTGATGCGAAGCGACGGAAGAAGGTCCCTGAGTGCGGCGCTATGACGAAGTTCTGCCGCCACAGCCTGAGCTTCAACCGCCGCCAGGTCCGGCCGCCGGGCCAGCAATTCTGTCGGCAGCGCATCAGTCGTCCTGGGTGTCAGGATCGGCAGCTTGCCGTCACCCGAAAGAGACCCTTCAGGATAACGGCCCAGCAATACCTCAAGCGCTGTGCTTGCACGGCGAACCTGTTCAGCGCGCGCAGCCGAAAGCGCTCTCGCCGAAGCAGCGTTGCTTGCCGCAAGTCGCACATCAAGACCCTTGCGCAGACCCTGTTCATAGCGACTGCGCACCATCCGGGCGGCACGAGTAAAACTTTCCTCTGTCTCTCTGGCAAGCTTGTGCTGGTTCTCTGCCTCAACAAGCGCAAACCACGACTGAACCACACCGCCCGCCAGTGACAATTGGGCGTAGCGAAAATTGGACCTCTGTGCTTCATATTCGAGGGCGGCGGCCCGTCGTTCATTGTTCAGTTTACCCCACAGATCCAGCTCCCAGGAAAGCGAGAGATCTGTGCTGAAGGCATTGCTCTGTACTTCCCTTACGCGCGACCGCCCTGCAGAGCCTCCCGCACTGAGAGCCGGGAGCATGGGCGCAATTTGTAGCCGGGCGATGGCCTGGGCCTCTTCAACCCTGGCAGCAGTCACTTGAAGGTCGCGATTGTTGTGAAGGGCCTCCACCACAAGAGTTTCCAGCCCGGGCGACTGAAAGTCGAGCACCCAATCATCAAGCCTAACCGTCTCGCGTTCCGAGGCGCCCTCAAGAGAGGCCCAGGTTTCAGGCATATCAATGCCGTGACCCTGACTTATTTCAGAAGCGTTAACACAGGCTGCAAGGCCAAGCGCAGCCGCGACAGCAAGTGCCAGTCGCAGTCGCAGTCGCAGTCGCAGTCGTGCGGTTCCTGCGCCAGCACGCCTCCCAATCTTTGTCTCACAGGTCTTCACTTCAACACTCCCGGGCCAGGGCAATGGGCAGACAACCCGCCTTTGTCACCTACCATATAAGGTAACCGTCACAGTCTTTATGCAAACGGGTTATCACTATGTAGCATATTTCTCAAAAACGCAGATTTCCGCCCTGAACAATCGTATGGCGGGTATTTTGAATTCAACGCGGACAATCATTATTAATTAAGGAACCCCGGCTAGGATCAGCCACGAAGAGACGATTTTCCCTTCGAAACAGAAAAGTTTGAGCTCGCCTATGTCTGCCGCTGAGTCCCAGAAACAATCGCAAGGCCAGCCCCTTGATGCAAATACGCACTTTGTATTTGAAAACAAGGTGTTCCAGGTTGAAGGCTGTTTTTTCTCGCTGACGGAAGGATCCCGCGAGGTCATCCTGAATATTCCGATGGGCGACATTACCGGTTCGATAAAATTGGCGTCCCTTTGCGCAGAATTCGGAATTGAAAAAGGGTCCAGCGACGACACCCTTCTGAACCTCGTCAAACGCGGCATTCCCTATGTCCGCCAGATCAGACCGAATGATGTCATCCCGTCGGAGGTTCTTGACGGCAGCGCCTCCTGGCAAATCGACAATCGGCACGCGACTTTGGCGATGAGCCGCCTTTCCATGCGCCTTGTGAACTGGCTTACGGGATCGGACGTGGACACCATGGATGCTGCAGCCGTTTTGTCCATCGTCGAAGACAAGGAAATGGCAAACAGGGTCAATCAGGGGCTCGAGAAAGCTGCAAGCATCATCAAGAAAAGAAAAGAAGAAGTCATCGTCCGCTTTGAGAATCTGGCCAAGGAGCTAGCCTATATCGAAGCGCTGAGAGATTACTACGCGACCATCTATAAACTCTTCGGACGTCTCAAGAAGTTTCAAAGTATCTATAGCGACGATGCCAATCTCGTTCAGGAAATCGAACGCATGCGGCAACTCATGAAGCCACCAATTGCCGATATCAGAGCCACATTCGAAAATATCGACCTTCAGACCATGGAAGTTCTACCGCTCATCAAATCCTATGAGGCCAAAATCTCCCTTATCCGGACAACACGCGACAACTTGCATCTTGAGACTACGATCTGGGAGGATTTGATGAATATCTGGGAGGGTGTCCCGGATTACCGCTCTGATGAGGCGAAAATCGCTCTCCAGAACACCTACAAGTTCCTTGCGAAAAACTTTACCGTCAGTCACAGCTGGTAGCCTGCGACCCTGCGCCTCAGCAAATCAGCTATAATTCGGGAAATTGTGCCTTCGCGATTCCCCCGCGCAGGTCTATACTTCACATAACAAAATGAATAGTCGGTCGATCAAGTGGATTCCGCGCGATCACACGCCGGTAAAGAGACGGTTTTTCGCGCGGCTGCTACAGCCAGAAGTTTTCGGCGGCGAACCCTTCATGGCTGCACAGTTTGGCAGTCAACTCCTCTTGAACGGTCGATTTCGAAATTTGCGCATTCCTGCGCAGGATTTCCAATCGTACCGAAGGAGGTTTTGTTATGTCTTTCAAAGGATCCACCCAACGTGTCATTGCTTTAGTTGGCCCTCAATCAGCCGGTAAAACAACACTGCTTGAAGCCATACTGCAACAAACGAAAAAACTGGATGCAAATCAAAAAGGGTCATCTCGCCCTTTTGGCGATACGTCAGCTGAATCAAAATCCCGCGACATGGGGGTGGAGCTGAATCTCGCAACCACTGAATTCATGGGCGACGCCTTTACCTTCATCGACTGCCCTGGCGCTACAGATCTGGTGCAGGACACCATTTCCGCCCTTGTCGGCGTCGATGCTGCGGTCGTGGTCACAGAAGCCGATCCCACAAAAATCACGGGTCTCTCCCCGCTTCTCAAACACCTTGAACATCGGGGCATTCCCCATCTCATATTCGTCAACAAGATTGACCGTTCCGTCCTTTCTATTTCCGAGCTTGCAGATGCCCTCAATGCAGTGACTGGCGAGCAGGTCCTCCTGCGACAAATACCAATTTCCGAAGGCGAAAAAATCACCGGTTACGTCGATTTGGCAAGTGAGCGGGCCTATGTCTACAAGGATAATTCACCATCCGAAGTCATTGCGGTTCCCGGATCTGCGCAGGATGCGTTCAGCAAAGCGCGATATTCAATGCTTGAATCCATGGCAGATTTTGACGAACACCTCATGGAAGAACTTCTGGACGATATTACTCCGCCAAAGGAGGAAATTTTTCAAGACCTCACATCTGATCTCAGGCAAGATCTCATTATCCCTGTTTTCCTGGGCTCCGCATTGAAGCAAAACGGCGTCTTCCGCCTTCTGAAGGCGATCCGTCACGAAGCGCCGGACATAACCGCTCTGTCCGAACGACTAAAACTGGATATGTCGCAAACATCTCCGGTGGCTCCTGTGTTGAAAACTATCCATTCATCGCACGGCGGCAAGGTATCCTTTGTCCGCATCCTGCGCGGTGAAATTCGGGAAGGTGACACTCTGAACGACGAGCGGGTTGCCGGAATTCAACGCGTGCATGGCGACAGCGTTGAGAAAGTCTCCGTGGCACGGACGGGTGATTTTGTCGGCCTTGCCAAACTGGAAACGATAACCACAGGCGCAATCCTTACGGACGCCAAAACGACCGTCGACCTTGAGCATGAACAACCCTTGAGCCCCGTCTACTCTCTGGCTCTCCAGATCGACAATCGCAATAATGAGGTCAAGCTCGCGACCAGCCTGGCAAAACTCTGCGACGAAGACCCGTCTTTAATCTATGAGCAGGTCTCCGACACTCACGAAACCGTTCTGCGCGGGCAAGGGGAAATCCACCTTCAAATCGCTTGCGAAAAACTTCAATCCAAATTTGGGCTTGAGGTCACAACGCAGACACCTCGCGTGCCTTACAAGGAAACCATCCGTTCCGGTACGACCCACCATAGTCGTTACAAAAAACAGTCCGGTGGTCACGGCCAGTTTGGTGATGTTGTGATCGAAATCAACCCACGCGGCACCGGAGATGGCTTTGCCTTCGACAGTCGCATCACCGGCGGTGCCGTTCCAAAACAATATATCTCGAGCGTCGAGGCAGGCATCAAGGAATATATGGCAAAGGGCCCGCTGGGATTTCCGGTCGTCGATGTTGGTGTTGTCCTGACCGACGGGTCCTATCATGCAGTCGACAGTTCTGATATGGCCTTCAAAACCGCAGGGCGGCTCGCCATGAGTGAAGCCATGCCGGGTTGCCAGCCGGTTCTTCTGGAGCCTGTCATGGAGGTTCACGTCTATGTACCGTCGGAATATACGCCGAGGGTCAACAGCCTGATCAGCGGGCGACGCGGACAGATCCTTGGTTTCGACGGCCGCAAGGGATGGCAGGGATGGGATGACGTATACGCCTATCTTCCCGAGTCAGAACTTCAAAACATGATCATTGAATTGAGATCAATGACCCAAGGGGTCGGAACGTTCAAGGCCAGTTTCGATCATTTAAACCAACTTACCGGTCGCCTTGCCGATGAAGTTATGACACAAAGGCAGGCCGCAGAATAAGCTCGGACGTATTTGATAGAATAACAAAAGTTGAGGACTTCGCCCGAATGAATAGTTCCGTGCCTGCGCACAACTCCGCGCGTGATGTTGGTCTCTTCGTCACGTGCACGGTCGATCTGTTCCGCCCGTCTGCCGGATTTGCCGCGATCAAGCTCCTGGAAGATGCCGGATGCAAGGTCTCTGTTCCGCCGTCCCAGACCTGTTGCGGTCAGCCTGCCTATAATTCAGGTGATACGAAAGATGCAAAGAGCATCGCCCGGGCGGTCATCGAGGCTTTCGAGGCTTTCGACTATGTGGTCGCGCCGAGCGGATCGTGTGCCGGGATGCTGCGCCTCCATTATCCGGCCCTCTTCAAGGGCGATCCGGCGTGGGCAGAGCGGGCCGAAAAGCTTGGCCAAAAGAGCTTTGAACTGACCTCGTTTCTCACCGATATTTGCGGCGTGACGTCAGTTAATGTCACACTTGAGGCCAGTGTGACCTACCATGACAGCTGCTCGTCCTACCGCGAAATGAACGTCAAATCCCAGCCGCGCAAATTGCTCGAAACCGTCTCGGGACTGACGCTCACAGAGCTGGAAGATCAGGAAAGCTGTTGCGGTTTCGGCGGGCTTTTTTCGGTCAAATATGACGACATTTCCGCCCGCATTGTCGGCCGAAAGACCGATGACGTAAAGGCGACCGGCGCATCCTTGCTGGTTGGCGGTGACATGGGCTGCCTGATGAATATTGCCGGCCGCCTGAAGCGCGAAGGCCAGAATGTAGAAGTGCGCCACGTCGCAGAAGTCCTGGCAGGCATGACCGATACCGCCCCGATCGGTGGCTCAGGGGGCGACTGACGCCGGACCATAGGCGCGCTCGACTTTCGCCACTCGCAAGCGATAGTCGTTGTACCAGGACTGGCGGCCCGTGCGGCGCGCCTCGACATGCTCGCCATGGTCTCTCCAGGCGGCGATAGCCGCCTCGTCTCGCCAGTAGGACACCGTGATGCCGTCCGCACCAGCGCCGAGGGTCTCAACTCCCAGGTAGCCATCGACCTTACTTGCAAGCTCCAGCATCCGCGCGGCGGTAGCGCTGTATCCATCAGGATCCTTGTCGGTCCTTACCGAAGAAAAAATAACGGCGTAGTAGGGCGGCTCGAAAAGGTCGGCGAGAAAAGTCACAACAAAAACCTTTGCTTAAGGGTGGTTAATGCGGGATATACTCACTCATACATTCATTGACGCCCCGCGCAAAGCCAAGCCAACCGAAGCCCAGACATGCCACAAACCGAACAGCCAGCCAGCGCGTTGCCTACCGAAGATGACGTCATTGACGCAGCGAGGCAAATCTCGGGCGTTGCTGTCAAAACGCCCACTCTGGAATTCCCGGTCCTGAACGAGCGCATCGGGGCCCGGATCCTGCTGAAACCCGAAATTTTTCAGATCACAGGGTCTTTCAAATTCAGGGGCGCCTGGAATTGCCTGTCCCGGCTGTCCGAGGCACAGCGTGCAAAAGGGGTCGTGGCATTTTCCTCCGGCAACCACGCTCAGGGCATCGCCGCAGCGGCAAAACGGCTGGGTATCCCTGCAACCATTGTCATGCCGCAGGACGCCCCACAGATCAAAATCAACCGAACACAATCTCTGGGTGCCGAGATTATTTTCTACGACCGCTATGCCGAAAGCCGTGAGGAAATCAGCAAAAACTTCGCGGATAAACACGGCGCAGTCCTGATCCCGTCCTACGACGACCCGCATATTATTGCCGGTCAGGGCACTGCGGCCCTTGAGCTGTTCGAGGATGCTGCCCGTGCAGGTATTGAGGTCGGGACATTGCTTGCCCCCTGTGGAGGAGGAGGCCTTGCCGCCGGCTCAGCCCTTGCCCGTGATGCAAAATCCCCGCAAACTGGCCTTTTTACTGTCGAACCCGAAGGATATGACGACCACGCCCGCTCCTTCGCCAGCGGCACGAGAGAAACCGCAGATACAACCCGAGCGTCCCTGTGCGATGCCTTGCTGGCTCCCATGCCCGGCGAAATGACCTTCGCAATCAACCAGCCGCGCGTGAAGGCAGGCCTTGTTGTCAGCGAGGAAGACGTCCTCACCGCCATGCGATTCGCTTTCACGGAGCTCAAACTGGTAATCGAACCCGGCGGCTGCGTGGCCCTGGCCGCTCTTCTGGCCAAAAAGGTGACTGTGCAAGGGGGCGTGGCTGCAGTAATTCTGAGTGGCGGCAACGTCGAAATCTCAACATTCAGCAGAGCTTTGACCGGCTAGCCGACCGCGCGGCCGGACAGTGAAGCCGATTCAGACGAGCCGATACCTGTGACCTGAACGCCGTTCAGATTCATAACCGTCATCCTGCATCATCTGATTTCGACTTCATTTCCGGCTATTTGGCAACATCTGGAAAGCAATTGTGCCTTTTCAGCAACGCCTGCCATAGCTTTCTGCTGTCTTTGATTAGAAGACTTCAACTTTCCGTGAGAACCATGTTACTTTTGCGGCGGTGCCGTGCGACTTCATGAGGGATACGCAGGGCAGCAAGTCAGGTTTTTAAAGCCATTTGGACTGAAATCTTAGGGGAGACAGATATGTCTAACAAGTTAACCAAGCGGGTCCTGTCCTGCGCTGTTGCGAGCTCTGCGCTCATAACGGCAATCGGGGCCTTCACGCCGGCTATGGCGCAGATTGAGGAAATCATTGTGACCTCGCAAAAGCGAGAGCAGTCGATCCAGTCAATCCCGATTTCGGTGACCGCATTTGATGCGTCCGCACTGGAATCAAAGCAGATCGACAGTTTTTCCGATCTGCAATTCAACACACCAAACGTAACCTTCTCGAAGACCAACTTCACCGGATCAAACTTCTCGATCCGCGGTATTGGTTCTGCTGCTGTTGCAGCATCGGGTGATGGCGGCGTTGGTATCCATATCAATGATGCGCCAATGAGAACTGCGGCGTTGTTCGAAACTGAATATTTCGATCTCGAACGTCTGGAAATTCTTCGTGGCCCACAGGGCACCCTGTTTGGTCGCAATGCGACCGGCGGCGTGGTCAACATGATCACCAAGAAGCCAACGCAAGAGTTTGAACTCGGAACCACTATCTCGGTTGCTAACTACAATCACCGGAAAATCAGCGGCGTGCTGAATATTCCTCTGGGCGACAATCTGGCTGTTCGGTTTGCCGGCCTTGACCTGACACGGGACGGTTATACCGAAAACACTTACACCGGAAATGATATCGATGGCCGCGATCAATATGCTGTTCGTGGATCCTTGCGCTGGACACCCGGCGATGCGACCACTATCGACTTCATGTATTCCTATTTTGATGAAACGTCCACGCGGTCACGGACGTCCAAGCAAATGTGCCACCGGGATCCAACTGCCATCCTCGGCTGTCTGCCTGACAAGCTGGATTTTGAAACCACAAACCAGTGGTCGACACTTGGCGGTATCCTCAGTTCCGAGGAAGTCCTTGGCCCACTCCTTGGCTGGGGTTCAATCTTTGCTGATCCGGACGGCGCAAGTGGTTCGATCAACCCGAGAGACCTTCGCAAGGTCTCCACAGACTTCGAGCCGGAATATGATTCCGACGAGACGCTCTGGACACTCCAGCTGGAACGTCAGTTTGACAACCATACCCTGACCATTTTGGGCAGCCAAAAGACAGCAGGCAGTGGCACGCGGACTGACTATAACTGGGCTGTCAATGATCCTTTAGCCAAGGACCTTGAAGCCAACTTGATCGCTGCCGGTTTCCCGATCATTGCGGGCTTGTACGCAAACGGGGTTCCAACATCTGTGATTACGGATACTGATACAGGTCTTATCGGTGGTAACTACACAACATCCCCGCGTCCTGACGGATATGACTGGTCCGGTGGTGAGAGCGAGCAGTGGACGGCTGAAGTCCGGTTGGCTTCAGATTTGGACGGCAGCATTAACTATCTCATTGGTGGTCTGATGATGCACACGGAAAGCGCTGGCTCCTACTACGTTGTTGCCAGTTCGCTTGACTACGCTTCGCTCGTTCTGGGTTCAGGTGCCGTCTTTGATGGCGTTGGGCTCATGACACCCTATTACGAAAATGAAACCAGGGTGAATGAGCTGGATGCATGGGCGATCTTTGGTGAAGCCTATTTTGAGGTCAATGACGAGTTCAAGATCACTGCGGGTATTCGTGTGAACGATGACGAAAAGACAGTGTCTGATCGTCAAACTCTGCTTTCGCAAGGCATTGCGTTTCTCAATACTACTGACAATCCGCAACCGATCAGTGAGGTCGCCTTCCCTTACCACGAGGACACAAATCAGTGGCAGGAAGTAACCGGTCGCCTGTTGTTCGAGTGGACACCTGATCTTGGCCGTACGGACGACACCTTGATCTACGCATCCTACTCGCGTGGCTACAAGGGTGGCGGGTTTAACCCGGCATCTTCCTCCGGTGCCATACCGCTGACCTTCGATCCGGAGTTCATCAATGCCTTTGAAGTTGGCATGAAGAACACCATGATGGACAATACCTTGACAGCCAATTTCACGGCCTTCCGGTATGATTACGAAGGTTATCAGGTCTCCAAAATTGTTGACCGGTCTTCGCTCAATGAAAACATTGATGCGGAAATCTGGGGCCTTGAAGCAGAGTTCGTCTATGCTCCAAACGAGAAATGGGCGTCCAATCTGACCATGTCCTACCTCAACACAGAGATCGGTGATGCAGAATCAATCGATCCTCGCGATCCGACAAACAATCTGCCGGGTTATCTGTTGGTCAAGGATCTGTCCAATGCGTCGCATTGTGTTCTTGATCCAGGGGCCATGGATATTGCGGTTGCTACCGGCATCATTAGCGCCACTGCACCTGCAGCACTCTTCTTCCAGACACCAATTCCAGGTCTTGCATCTAACGGCACCATGACCACTTGTGCAGGTTTGCAATCTGTAATCGATGCGCTTGAAGGCTCAGGTGCTCCTGGCTGGATCGATAGTGAAGCTACAATCACTGGCGGTAACGCTGCGAACCTCAAAGGCAACGCTCTGAACAATTCTCCAGAGTGGAGCTTCAATGTCGGTTCTCAACGGACGTTCTTCTATGATAACGGTTATGCTCTTACAGCGCGTCTTGATTACTACAAGCAAGCCGAGATGTACGGACGTATCTATAACCGTGCTGTCGACAAGATCGATAGCTGGGGCCAGCTGAACCTTTCAGCAACCCTGGTATCACCGGAGCAAAACTGGGAGATGAAAGCTTTCGTCCAAAACGTTCTGGATGATGACAACATCACCGGGCATTACTTCACAGATGCTTCATCAGGTAACTTTACCAACGTCTTTATCCTCGAACCTCGTCTGTATGGTCTGACCATTACGAACAAGTTCTAGATCAAAAGACAAGATCTCGACATGACCCCCGGGAAGCGGAAGCTTCCCGGGGGTTTTTTGTTGGCCTACGCCCCTCGCCCGATCTCTCATGACCGTGTCCCTTTTTTAGCGCAGAAAACTATCGCCTGAGCCAGCCCTCGATCGCGCAACAGGCATTCTGATGAGACGGTTCTTTAGAGTTACTAAAAACCATTCCGGATGTGACATCACAGGACTGGGCTCCTACGCTCAAAGCACGAGATTCGATTCAGGCATGGCATCCCTTCCAGACCCACTATCTCGGCCAGCAGCATCTTCAACTCCCTGGTCTTGACACCAGGAATCCTCGGCATCCTTACCTGCAACGCACATCCGTTTACCGAAATAATGCATCGCGCGCACCGAAGCGGGAGCCGCGCCCAGGCTCCTTCCACGGCCTGACAATACATTACTCTGTAAAGAGAATAACTATTATTAACCGCACCACCCTCCAACGCGCCAACGTGCTATTACTCTGTAAAGAAACTAAGTTTCATTACATTGGTGCTTTTTCAGCAACGCCAAACCGATTAATCCCCTCCCCTCAAACCTGCAGACTTCACGCCCAATAACTCCCATGCTAACTAACATGCGACGCCGTGCGACTTCATGAGGGATACGCGGGGCAGCAAGTCAGGTTCTTTAAGCCATCTGGGCTGAACACTTAGGGAGACAAACATGTCTAACAAGTTAACCAAGCGGGTCCTGTCCTGCGCTGTTGCGAGCTCAGCGCTCATAGCGGCAATCGAGGCCTTTACGCCAGCTATGGCGCAGATTGACGAAATCATTGTGACCTCGCAGAAGCGCGAGCAATCGATCCAGTCAATCCCAATCTCGGTGACCGCATTTGATGCATCCGCACTGGAATCAAAGCAGATCGATAGCTTCTCGGATCTGCAATTCAACACACCAAACGTAACCTTCTCGAAGACCAACTTCACCAGTTCGAACTTCTCGATCCGCGGTATTGGTTCTGCTGCTGTTGCAGCGTCGGGCGATGGCGGCGTTGGTATCCATATCAACGATGCGCCGATGAGAGATGCGGCGCTTTTCGAAACTGAATATTTCGACATCGAACGTCTGGAAATTCTTCGTGGCCCACAGGGCACCCTGTTTGGTCGGAACGCGACCGGCGGTGTGGTCAACATGATCACCAAGAAACCAACGGACGAGTTTGAACTTCAAACATCCATGGCGATCGGTAATTATAACCACCAGAAGATCAGCGCCATTATCAACCTTCCGCTGACCGATAACCTGGCGATCCGTCTGGCAGGTCTTGATCTGACACGGGACGGTTACACCGAAAACATCAATACCGGCACCAATATCGATGGCCGCGATCAATATGCTGTTCGGGGATCGATCCGCTGGACACCGGGCGATGCGACCACTATCGACTTCATGTATTCCTATTTTGATGAAGAATCCAATCGCTCACGGGTTTCCAAGCAAATGTGTCACCGGGATCCGACTGCCATTCTTGGCTGTCTACCCGACAAACTGGCCTTTGAAACCACCAATGGCTGGGCATCACTTGGCGGCATCCTGTCATCCGATGAAGTTCTCGGGGCGACACTGGGTTGGGGTTCAATCTTCATTGATCCTGATGCCTACGCCGGTTCAATAAATCCATCAGACCTTCGCAAGGCCAACATGGACTTTGATCCGACCTACGCTGCTAACGAAAAGCTCTGGACACTTCAGCTTGAGCGTAGATTTGATGCTCATACACTGACACTTCTGGGCAGCATGAAGGAATCCAGCAGCCGGACCTTTACCGACTACAATCAGGCCGTAAATGCTCCTCTTGGCTTCGATCCGTCAGCTACCTTCGCTGGAATAGGCTGGGCGACTGATGCCGCTCTCTACGCCCCGGGAATTCCGATCTCCAAAATTACGGACTCGGACTCAGGTATCGTGGGTGGCAACATCAAGAGTTATAGTGATGTGCCGGATGCCTATGACCAATCCGGTGGTGAAGGTGAGCAGTGGACGTTTGAGGCCCGGATGGCCTCTGAACTCGACGGCAGCATCAACTACCTCATCGGTGGTTTGATGATGCATACAGAAGGTTCTGTTTCCTACCATGTTGTCGCCAGCTCACTTGACTATGCTGCACTTGTCTTGACCGGTGCCGATGGCTTTGGTCTTTTGACGCCGTATTATGAGAACGAGACAGACGTCAATGAGTTGGACGCATGGGCGGTCTTTGGTGAAGCCTATTTTCAAGTCAATGACGAGTTCAAGATCACGGCCGGTCTCCGTCTCAATAACGATGAGAAAACAGTATCTGATCGCGTAACCCTGCTGACAAGTGGTTTTACCGCACTCGTTAGTGACGACTCCATCCCCAAGTCGCTCGCACCGGCATACCATAAGGACACCAGTGACTGGCAGGAAGTAACCGGTCGTCTGTTGTTTGAATGGACACCTGAGCTTGGCGGGACGGACGACACGTTGATCTATGCATCCTACTCGCGTGGCTACAAGGGTGGCGGGTTCAACCCACCATCCGCCTCTGGCGCAATCCCGCTGACCTTCGATCCGGAGTTCATCAATGCCTTCGAAATTGGCATGAAGAACACCATGATGGACAATACAATGACGGCTAACTTCACAGCCTTCAGGTATGACTATGAAGGGTTCCAGGTTTCAAAAATTGTTGATCGGTCTTCATTCAATGAAAACATCGATGCGGAGATTTGGGGTCTCGAAGCAGAATTTCTCTACCAGCCAAACGAGAGATGGACCACCAATCTGACGGCTTCGCTCCTTAATACAGAGATCACAGATGCACAAACGATTGATCCTCGAGATCCTACCAATGGCCTTGCCGGATACATCCTGATCAAGGATCTCTCAAACGCATCAAACTGTGTTGTTGATCCTGGAGCAATGGACCTTGCCACCGTTGTTCAACCATACCTTATCGGTGCTGGCGCTCTGCCATTCGGGACGACAGCAATCCCGGGCTTGGCCTCTGAAGGCGCAATGACAACCTGTGCTGGTCTTCAGGCAGCGATCGACTTCTATGACGGCACTCTGCCTGCAGGCTGGGTCGCAGGTGAAGCGACCATTACCGACGGCAACAAGGTGGATCTGAGCGGCAACTCTCTGCAGAACTCTCCTGAATGGAGTTTCAATATCGGAACCCAAAGGACGTTCTTTTACGATAGTGGTTATACCTTTACGGCGCGCGTTGACTACTTCAAACAAGCCGAAATGTACGCTCGTATCTACAATCGTGCTGTCGACAAGATCGACTCCTGGGGCATGCTGAACCTTTCAGCAACCATCGCGTCTCCGGATCAGGACTGGGAAATGAAGGCATTTATCCAGAACGTTCTGGATGATGACAACATCACCGGGCATTACTTCACCGATGCTTCGTCCGGTAACTTTACCAACATCTTCGTCCTTGAACCGCGCCTCTATGGTCTGACCATTACCGCCAGGTTCTAGAACAAAAGACAAGATCTCGACATGACCCCCGGGAAGCTTCCGCTTCCCGGGGGTTTTTTATTGAGGAGCGCAATACGTGATTCGGCCTCCCATGCCCGCGCCAAACTTTTCCCGGATTGTGTGTCGTTGCAAGGACAAGGCCTTTGATCACGAAAACGTGTTCCGTGCTCACACTTCGATCACGGGACCGTGGTCCCATTTCAGCAACGCCTTCGCTCTATCTGATGGCCACCTCCTTTAACTGGTTTCAAGTCATCAAATAGCGGTGCTAGCCTCCCTCGCAGCGTCTTTTGCTTTGTGAGAAGCATTTTTGACAGCAAGTTACGGATACATTTTCTTCGGACTGAATTCTTAAGGGGAGACAGATATGTCTAACAAGTTAACCAGACGGGTCCTATCCTGCGCTGTTGCGAGCTCTGCGCTCATAACGGCAATCGGAGCCCTGACGCCAGCTATGGCGCAAATTGAGGAAATCATTGTGACCTCGCAAAAGCGAGAGCAATCGATCCAGTCAATCCCGATCTCGGTGACCGCATTTGATGCGTCCGCACTGGAATCAAAGCAGATCGACAGTTTTTCTGATCTGCAATTCAACACACCAAACGTGACCTTCTCGAAGACCAACTTCACCGGATCAAACTTCACGATCCGCGGTATTGGTTCTGCTGCTATTGCAGCGTCGGGTGATGGCGGCGTTGGTATCCATGTCAATGATGCGCCGATGAAGACTGCGGCTTTGTTCGAAACCGAATATTTCGATATCGAACGTCTGGAAATCCTTCGTGGTCCACAGGGCACGCTGTTTGGTCGGAACGCGACCGGCGGCGTGGTCAACATGATCACCGCGAAGCCGACAGACAAGTTTGAACTTCAAACATCCATATCAATCGGCAATTATGATCACCAGAAGATCAGTGCTGTTATCAACCTTCCGCTTGGTGACAACTTCGGCATTCGTCTTGCTGGTCTGGACCTGACGCGCAGTGGTTACACTGAGAATATCCATACCGGCAATGACGTCGATGGCCGCGATCAATATGCGGTTCGTGGATCGATCCGCTGGACACCGGGCGATGCGACCACCATCGACTTCATGTACTCCTACTACGATGAAGAGTCCAACCGGTCACGGACCACCAAGCAATTGTGTCACCGTGATCCGACCGCGATCCTTGGCTGTCTGCCCGACAAACTGGCCTTTGAAACCACAAATGGCTGGGCAACACTCGGTGGCATCCTGACATCGGACGAAATTCTGCAAGGGCAAACACACAACCTTGGACTGGGCTCGATCTTCGCCGATCCCGATGCCTATGCCGGCGCAGTCAACCCGAGAGATCTTCGCAAGGTCGCTGCGGATTTTGAACCGGAATATGCGTCCGACGAGAAACTCTGGACGCTCCAGTATCAGCGTGAATTTGACGCGCACACGCTGACCCTGGTGGGCAGCCAAAAAGAAGCACGCAGCCGGACTTTCACCGACTATAACTGGGCTGTTAATGCTCCTTTCGCCAAGGATCCATTTACGGTTCTGACCGCTGCCGGACTTCCAATCGATGCTGCACTTTATGCCAGTGGAATTCCTATTTCCAAGGTAACGGATGCATCAACCGGTATCCTGGGCGGCAACATCAAGAGTTTCGACAGCCAGCCGGATGCATACGACCAATCCGGTGGCAGTAGCGAGCAGTGGACATTTGAAGCCCGGTTGGCTTCGGATCTTGACGGCAGTATCAACTACCTCATCGGCGGGCTGCTAATGCACACCGAGAGCGAGGGCGAATATAACGTTATTGCCAGTTCGCTTGACTATGCGTCGCTAGCTCTGGCAGCCAACGGTGTTCAGGCGGGCACGAATGACTTTCTGAACGCTCCCCTGGAGTTCGGCGATGTAGGATATGTCACTTTCCTGGCAAATCCCAGTGATGGCATTGGTCTTATGACACCCTATTTCGTCAACGGGACCTTTGCCAATGAGCTGGATGCATGGGGGATCTTTGGTGAGGCCTATTTTGAGGTCAACGATGAGTTCAAGATCACAGCCGGTATCCGTGTCAACGACGATGAGAAGACCGTTCTTGATCGCAACACCTTGCTCGCAAGCGGTGTGGTTCCGATCAGTGATGATGACACCATTGCCGCAACTCTCAGTGCTTCGCCACCCGTACCGGCGTTTCACCAGGACACCAATCAGTGGCAGGAAGTAACCGGTCGTCTGCTGTTCGAATGGACGCCAGATCTTGGCCGCACGGACGACACGCTGATTTATGCGTCTTACTCGCGTGGCTACAAGGGCGGCGGTTTCAATCCACCGGCTCCCTTTGGTGATACTCCGCTTACTTTCGATCCGGAGTTCATCAATGCCTTCGAAATTGGCATGAAGAACACCATGATGAACAATACATTGACGGCGAACTTCACGGCCTTCACGTATGACTATGAAGGGTTCCAGGTTTCCAAGATTGTTAATCGGACTGCGCAAAATGAGAACATTGATGCGAAGATCTGGGGTCTTGAAGCCGAATTCGTCTACTCGCCGAGTGAAAGATGGCTCTCCAATCTGACGGTCTCGTTCCTCGATACCGAGATCACGGACGCTGACTCAGTTGATGGCCGTGATCCAACTGATGGTCTTGCCGGCTATATCCTGATCAAGGACCTCTCGAATGCTTCGAACTGTGTGTTTGATCCAGGTGCAATGGATATCGCAACGGCTACCGCATTCATCACGGGGGCTGGCGCGTTACCATTCGGAACGACAGTAGTTCCGGGTCTTCCCTCTGCCGGTGCGTTTACGACTTGTGACGGTGTTCAGTCGGCAATCGACTTCTTTGACGGCACCGCGCCTCTTGGCTGGACCGTTGGTGAAGCAGAAATTACCAGTGGTAATGCTCATGATCTCAGCGGCAACTCGCTGCAGAACTCACCTGAATGGAGTTTCAACATCGGGTCCCAGAGAACGTTCTTCTACGACAGTGGATACGAACTTACGGCCCGCGTTGATTACTACAAGCAAGGTGAAATGTTTGCCCGTATCTACAACAAGCCGATCGACAAGATCGACTCATGGGGCATGCTGAACCTGTCAGCCACACTGGTCTCACCGGAGCAAAACTGGGAGATGAAAGCCTTCGTCCAGAACGTTATGGATGACGACAACATCACCGGACACTACTTTACTGATCCGTCATCCGGTAACTTTACCAACGTATTTGTCCTTGAGCCTCGCCTCTATGGACTGACGATCACGAACAAGTTCTAGATCAAAAGACAAGATCTCGACATGACCCCCGGGAAGCGGAAGCTTCCCGGGGGCTTTTTGTTGGTTGATCGCCCGTTAGAACATAAAAAAGCCCGGGAGCCCTTGCAAGGGCTCCCGGGGTATAGATCGAAGATCACCGCAAACTAACTGAAATCGGACGGGTCCGATTGAGGCACTGACACCTGCGACGAAAGAGTAATCGTCTTTCCGGTAAAGAACGGCGTCATCATGGAGTAATTCGCCGTCACATTGATGACCGAATAGGTGATGCCGCCGACCACCGCCTGACTGACAGTAAACGTCGGTGATAGTGAGCCGAGATACGAGGACTGTGCGACAGCTTCCGCCTTGATTTCCGAAGTGGTCGCGGTGAGATGGATCATGGCGTAACGCCCCGCCGTTTCTATCCCCTGCTGCAAGGTCGATTTGGCAAAAAGGACATTGCCAGCCTCCAGCGTGCCGAACAGCATCACCACGAAGACCGGCAATATGAGGGCAAATTCAACCGCCATCGCCCCTTCCGTGTTTTTCCGAAGACGCCTCACCATCCGCAGGTTTGGTAATTTTTTCATCGCGTGCGCACCTCCGCTACACTGGTGAGAGGCCAGCTCTTGAAGAGCCGAGCCGAGACCGTAGCCGCCGATATTTGCCGGTAGACCCGCGGCGTATCATCATCGCTGCAGTTCGAATTGCAAACTGCCGCCGCATCGTCCACCGCACAGTTGCAATAAAGCGTCACGCCAACCGTCAGGGCATCTGCGCTCAGGCCCGAACCATCTGCGATCAGAGAGGCAATCACCGTTTCATCTTCGCCGCCGACAAGAACATATTGCGAGGCGCTTCGCACACCCGAAGTCAATTTCATCTTGTCAAACGCCATCAGGCCCACCTCGGACACACCGAGAAGTGAAGCCATCAAAAAAGGCGCAAAGAGTGCAAACTCCACGGCAGCGACACCGGATCTGTCCTTCCGAAAGACCCTCAGTCGATCCAGAAATCTCATAGTTCTGTTCATTTTCTGCTTCCTCTATTCAACAAGCCGCACATAGCCGGCAGATGTCACATCTCCGAAAAAACTTGAACCAACACAATTATTTCCCAGCGTCGACGTGCCGGTCACCTTGACCGTATTCGCAACAAGAAGCATGCAGCCCGGACCGGCGGCGCTCGTACCGTTGAACGTCACGCCCTGACTGGGGAAATAGAACACGCCCTCGAAATTTGAATCTGAGTTGCCGTTAATGGAATTTGTTGCATCCGGTTCATCGCGATCCTGATAGAACAGGATCCCGACATAGGGATCCGCCGGGTCCGTCGGCGCTGCCAGATTGATCTCCGCCGCACCATTCATGCTCACGGTGCCACCGCCTGTCAGAATAAATGTCACATCTGTCCCGTTGACAACCGCCGTCGAGTTTATTTCAAAATCCCCGCCATCAATTATATAGACACCCGGCTGCAACGTTTCTGTGCCCTGCAACGTCAACCCGCCACAATAGCGACCCGGCGAAAACGTGTGGGCTGCGGTGGGAGAGCCGGCCGGCAAAGTCGCACACGGCCCTGTCAGATCCGGCATCGGTAGAGACTCATAGGGGTCCAACGACAACGCCGCACCTTCATCGGGTACGCTGCAATCCGTCAACGTCAAGCCAGCAGACGCGCTAATGCCACCGGCGGCACTGATACAGCCGGTGGTCAACGTCGCACTCCCGGTAATACGTGCAGCATCGGCGCTCGACGAATTCGACTGAACGTCACAGCCATGCAGAATGATGTCTGCTGACCCGGAGATATCGACAGCAAAGTCGGCCGAGCGCCTAAGCGCCACAAAACACGCAGAGTTACCTGCCGAATATTGCGCCACGCCGCGAGCGGTAATCGACATCGGCTCATCGACAAAGATCGCCGAGAACAGTCGCGGCAAGCTCCGCACGATGATGACTTCGGCTGCATCCGACGTGGTTATTGCACCGGATAGTGGAGGAATATTCACCGTAACGGTATCGGTGGCAGCATCCGCGCCATTGTCCAGCGCCTCACTCTTGCCTTCGACCATCGCATAGGAATCAAGTTTACCGCCCCGCAAGTCAACCGCTGCCGAGAAAGCGCCGAAGTCAGCGGCCGTTTGCATCGTGCGTTGATTGACATACCAATACGCCACCTCGCTACCCAGACCAAGAAAACCAATCATGATCGGCAGGGTAAGCGCAAACACAAGAACCGACGCCCCGCGCCTGTCGCCCCTGAACCGTCGTAGAAAAGACAGAAATCCAAACTTTGAACACTGCATCATATTCACCCACTTTTTCAAACGTCCAGCGGCGACCATAGCAACCGAGTGCTAACCCTGTGCAAAATCGGTACCATCAAATTTATGAAAATTTGAATGAAACCTGACAGGGTCGCGCATGGAGAAGTGTATAAAAGTACCGTGAATTCATAGTGTTATCGTCTACTGAAATCACTTTTTGTAGTGAATCCCATCTTTACCATGATCAATTTTTGATCCCGAAACGGGACCTGGGAATTCGTCCACGGCATGTTTCGGGGCACTTCACCCGATCAAGTGCAACGGATTGACGCCAAATAGCAGAGGATGCAACGCGAGCAGCAAACCAGTGACCAGAAATGATACAAGGAAAATTCTCCAGCCAATTTCCCGGCCAGCGAACCTCTGCCGCCCGGTGAAAATCGCAGCAAGCGGGAAAAATCCCGTTGCCTCAACAAACTGCCTTGCCTCCACACCAGGTTCTCTTCGAATGACATACTCATTCTTCAATAGCGCCGTGGCAGCAATGAGAGCAAAAGTGCCAAAAGCCACAACCCGCTTGATGTCTCCCGTTGCCGCAAGGTGAACAAGCGCCCACAGCAGAACACCCCAGCTCCCGGGAAACCGGGTAATACGATAAATTCCCCGCACGCCTGCCGGCCTGGCGATCTCGCCGTACGGCGTCCCGACCCGAGCCACCATCAGAAAAATCGCAATCGGGATCAGGGCCATGGCGCCCCAAATGATCCCGGGAAGAGGTGTAAAAATCCACCCGCCCAATTCGCTCACACTGTAGGCCCACACAAACCAGACAACCGCTGCGGTCGAAACGACGGAGTAAAGGATGCGAAACGACCGCGCACCAAGCAGTGCCACCAATCGACCCCGAACGCCCGGCGCCGACGGTATTATGTGGCTGAGATAAAGAAACAGACAGGCAGCAATATAGCTCATGACAAACTATCCCGTGATCCGGCGGTCAAGATGCGCCGCGCCGAAGTCGCTCACGATCTGCGCGAACAGCTCAGGTCGGAAAAAAGGCGAGCCGTGACCAGTCATCTCCATCAAATGGAATTCAGAGTCGGGGACGGCCGCCGCAATCCGTCTTGCCTCATCAAGGTTCATATCCTGGCGACCGCAAGCCACCAGAACCGGAACCTTGAGATCCCCCAACATCTCGGACGTATCAGGCTCACGGGTATGAGCCGTGTGAGCCTTCAGGGCTGCCTCCCTGTCCTCATAGAAGCGCCACGACTTGCGCATGGCGACCTCCGGCTCTCCGGCCTCCTTCAGCAACCGCCGCGCCTCGGCCCCAAGCTCCCTTTGCCCCGATTGTTCGACCGGCGGCGTCAGAGCCACATCAAAGAGACCAAGGGCTATCAGTCTGTCCTCATGGCGCAGGGCAAACTGTGCTGCAGTCCTCGCCCCGTAGGCAACGCCGAGCACGAAGGCTTTCGGAATCCCCAGCACATCCATAATGGCAGCCAGATCATCGGCATAGTGCGAAAAACTGAACGCATCATCGCTGCCCCACCCGCTCTTGCCGGTCCCGCGAATATCGAATCTCAGAATCCGAAAATGCTGAAGCAGGCCATCCATAACCGGCTCCCAGGTCGTCAGATTGGCGCTTGCCATATTGACCAGCGCCAGCACGGGTCTGGACGCATCGCCGTCCAGCGCATAGTGAAAGCGAATGCCATTCGCCTCCACGAAATTACAGCTGTCCTCGTAGAGCACGCTCATCAAGCCTCCTTGTCACGCCAGATCCTGGCAATGGCGATTTTCACCAGCACTATAAGCCATGAATGAAAAAAGGCGAGGCGATGTTTTGGCGCACCATGGAGGCTTCGGAAAGCCGGTGTGCTGATCACCGAAGGGGACGCATCGGTTGCGCAAATGCGCTCATGTCAGTGTATGCATATCGACAACAGCGCCCTTACCCTCGCCATTGGCATCCATTCCTCTCACGTATTGAACTTGCACACCACTTCATTACCTGTTCCCCGATACTCGATAGAATCGAAGCTCATCATTTTGGACAAGGCAATGCCGCGCCCATGGCTGTGGGTCGCACGGTCGGGGTCAATTTCCATATAATGCTGCCAGTCGAAGCCATCACCGTCATCGGTAATGGTCAGGGTGATGTCGTCGTCGGACCGTTCGAAATGGACAAGTACCTTCTTATCCTTGTTCTCCGGAACCTCCCAACCTTCAACGCCGTCGCATCCCGTCAGGATTTCGTAGCCTCCATCCTCCAGATCCAGTCCAAGAATTTCGACGTTGTTGGCATCGTCATCAACAATCAGTATTGCCTTCGTCTTTTCATTCGTCATGTCTATCTTCCCGACCCTTGCGTCAGTGGCAGTGAAACATGGAAGTTCGCACCGCTCCCGGAATTATTCTCGGCCCAGATCTTCCCACCGTGACCTTCCACGATTTCCTTACAGATAGCCAACCCCAGGCCAGTGCCGCCGGCGCCTGTCTTAGTTTTGCTGCTCTGGACAAATTTATCGAACACGCTATCCAGCTCATCTTCGGGAATGCCCACCCCTTCATCACTAACGGTCAAATGCAGCACATTAGCTTTTGTGTCCTCAGAACAATCAACGCTAACTTGTTTGCCTTGGGGTGTGAATTTGATGGCGTTGGATATCAGATTCACCACGACCTGATGGATCTTCCCACGATCACACTCGGTTTTTGTCACGCGAGCAGATGTATTCGGCAGGACAAGCGTCAGCTTCTTATTGTTGGCCAATATCTCGATTTCGCTGGCCGCCGCATTGATGATCGATACTACATCCACCTTGTCAAAATCATATTCCGCACTCCCCGCTTCCAGTTTGGTAAGGTCAAGCAGATCGTTGAGCAAGCCTGACAGGCGATGGCCACTCTGATTGATCCGCGCCAGGTTTTCTGCCTGCCTGTCTTTGTCCCAGCGGTCGATCCGCTCCATACCATGGCGCGAGAAGCTTATAATGGCATGCATGGGCGTTCTAAGCTCATGGCTCATATTCGCCAGAAATTCCGACTTCATCCTGTTGGCCTGTTCGGCAACCTCCTTGGCTACCATCAGGTCCTGCACCGCCTCTGCCAGGTCCCGGTTCACTCCGTCCAGCTCCGCGGTACGGGCGACCACTTCGTGTTCGAGGTTTTCACTGTGGGAAGCAAGCTCCCGCTCCCTGTCTCTGATTTCTCCAAGCATGTCATTGAAACTGTCGACCAGAAAGCCGAGCTCGTCATCACTGATCTTTTCAACTGCCACCGTAAGATCCCGACGGGCTGACACATCAGCCATGGCCGACCTCAGCTGTGTGATCGGTCGTGTGATAGTGCCCTGAAAAAACCAGGTCAGAAGGACCGCAGCGGTCAGCGCCACTCCCGAGAACCCGATGGCAAAAAGTGCATTGCGGATCTGGAGAGCGGACAATCCGGCGCGGGAGGCAACCAGGTAGAGCATACCGAGCCTCTCGCCCATCATGGAGATCTCTTCCCTCACATAAATCCGACCGCGAAGTGAGACAACCTCAACATGCCCTTCATGGGTGAGAACTTTTCCAGTGCCGCTGTCAAACAGGCGCATAACGACATCTGCATCGACGTCCTCACCATAGGTAACAAACACCTCCCTGTTTTCATCGACGATGAATGCTGCAGCCACGTCATGTGCCCGATTCAATCCCGACAGGGATTCCCTTCCCGCCTCCCAGTCCAAAAACATAAGTGGAGCTGCTGTATAGTTGGATATGATCTCGGCGATCGAATGCAGCTCCTGAAACCGGACCCTCTCCGCCGACGCCTTTCCCGACCAGATGACCGCTGCAGACGACATCAGGAGGGCGGACGCTGTGGTCGCCAGAATGAGCAGAAGGATCTTCGCCTTGATACTTTTTCTCAGCCATCGGGGCGCATAACTTCGCTGCGTCATGAACGTCGCCCCTTGTTCGTAGAGAGCAGAAGAAGTTTGGAACTGATATTGAGTTCCACTTCCTTCGCCTTCTCAACATTGATGGCAAATCCGATTTTTGAGCCAGCCTGCTCGAATTCGATAATTCCGCCTCGAGAGCGAAACCCGCTCGTATCGCTGACCGTCAGAACAGGAGCCTTTGACCAGATCCCAAAAGCAAAACTCTCCACATTTCGCCTGAGATCGGAAAAGTAAGCGACATCACATGCATACTCATTCGGATCGGGATCGCCGGTCACGACGCGAATAGCTCCGCGTGAGAATTCCTTACCGTCAATTTCATCAAGGGCGTGATCAAGGGGGTTTTTGCCATAGGCGCACACGGTCACGGTTACAGGGGCGCCGCCTTCTACCTGGTCGGGCCAGGAGACAAACTTGATGAAATTGTAGATATAGGCAGCCTTGATCCGCGCGTCTTTGCGCGGCGCCGCGTCAGCCCGGCCCCCATAGGGCACGAGGCTGGAGGCAAGCGCCACCAGTACGGCGATCAGAATGCTCTTTTGCCTTCGTCCCTTCATAAATCTGGCCATCTCTCTGGTTTTGCAGGTCAGGAACCGAAAGTAAGTCGCAGGGTGAGGGAAATAGACCGCTCGGCCGGAGTATTCACAAAACCGGATTCGTTAGGAGCTGTCTCCCACCGTTCATCGTCAGTCAGGTTTTTCCCCGTCACGGAAAGCTCGACGCCTTCGCTGATCTGGTAGCCCAGCCTGATATCGAGATCCCCGTAGGCATCGACGCCAAGAGAGGAAATCTCGTCAACCCAGCGTCCCCAGACATCAAGCTCGAGCTTGTCCGTCACGTCAAAGCTCGCGCGCGCCGAGGCCTGGTTGGTGGGACCCTGATATTTCGCGCTGGAACCGGTCTTTGCACTTGTTTCGGTGTGGGTATAGGCGAACTTCAGGGTCGCAGCGTCCGCCGCACGCCAGGTGCCCGCCAGTTCGAAGCCGTTGACGTCGATGTCCCTGTTGTTACCCAGAGTGAGCGGGAGGATGAGATGGGGAATCGGCGGCCCGGGGTTGAAGACAGGTGCGCCGGCGGCGGTCGAGACAATACCTGCATACTTGTCGTAGTAGGCAGTGGCGTCGATCCACAGATTGTCCATAACGGCTTTTCGCACTCCAGCCTCGAATGCCGTCAGTTCCTCCGTATCAAGATTTTCATTGCCCTGGATCTGCATCAGAATCGGCAGGGCACCTGGATTCCCGGGCGTGAAGGGAGGAATCGATGCAATCGAAATCGCAAAGCCGTGCTCCATCCGCGAGGGTGTCCGGACCGCGCGTGCGATGGACCCCCAGATCGCCAGATCGTCCTTAAGGTAACTGACACGGATGCTCGGCTGCACCTCGAGGCCAGTGAAGTCGTTATCCTCGAATTTGCTGCCAACGGTAACTTTGGCCCTATCCTCCAGAAGAGAGAACTCGCCCTGGACGAAGCCGCTCATAAGGGCGACCGATCGGGTCAACGGGTACAGGAACACTGTATGAGAGTCAAAATAGGCATCCTCAATGGTCCGGTAGCCCAGACCCCATGTGGCCCGAACAACATCCGAGAAAGCAAAATCGTGCTGGAATTCAACGTCGAGTGTTTTGTTCTCGATTCCCTGCCCATACGAAATACGATCATCGACATCATAGTAGGCCTGGAGCGACATATTTGAGCCGCTTTCGTCCTGATGGTCCCAGCGCACGAGGATATGGCCGCCATTCTGCTGGTCTATATGACTTGCGAGCGAGTTATAGGGAGGAACCAGTTCCGGCATCGGATTTCCATTGCCGATCTCCCCGGAAAATAGATCTGCCTGCAGGGACACGCTGTTTTCGGTATCGCGGATCCAGTCGAGCCGGATCCCGCCGCGCACATGCTCGCTTTCGTCCAGGGCGCCGGGCACGGTAGTGGAAGCATCCTGGGTCCTGTATTTGAGATGGGCACGGAAATGCAGATTGGGGTTAACCTCCACGCCATGACGCAGCGAAACGCTCCTTTCGGTCTTGGTGCCGACCGAGACCTCCACCAGAGATCCCCGGGTTTCGGCAGTATTTTTTGTGATGACGTTGATCACACCGCCAACCGCATTGGCGCCCCACAGCGTCGCACCTGGCCCGCGGATAACCTCGATCCTGTCGATGTCGGCGAGAACGAGATCCTGGGTACTCCAGAACACGCCCGAGAAAGACGGCGTGTAGACGGAGCGGCCATCGATCAGGACAAGGATCTTATTGGAGAAAATATCGTTGAAGCCGCGGGCGGAAACTGCATAGTTGTTATTGTCCATACGGCTGACCTGCATGCCCGGAACCATGCGAAGCGCTTCAGGAATGTTGTGTGCGCCGCTGCGTCGGATATCCTTGGCCGTGATGACGAAGATCGCAGCCGATGCACCGATCATCTTCTCTGCCTGTTTGGAGACCGATGTTACTTCCATGGTCATGAGATCTTCAATGTTCATGGACATGAGATCCTGGTCTTCCGGTTCACTGGCCTCGGCTGCCAAACTCAAAATCACTGACACAGAGAGTATGGTACAAGCCGCATACACACAAAAGCGTCCCAGGAGACCTGCAATTGATGTCATTACACTAACGCCTGAGCTCTGCTTTGAGAGCGAAACAGGGCGATCTGGGGCCATGTGTGGTTCTTCCTTCTTCTGAACAAATTCGTTATTTCGCAGCAGAGATTGAGGCCGCCGGAGTATCAGCGCTGCTGTCTTCCATTCCCTCAAATTCATATTCACAAGTCACCGTGTTGCCCGTACCCTGGAATCTAACAGCGTCGAAACTCAGCAAATTGGAAAGGGCAATCCCGCGTCCATGACTGTGCGTTGCACGCTCGGGATCAATCTTCATATACTGTTGCCAGTCAAAGCCTTCACCCTCATCGGTGATCGTCAACAGGATGCGTTCGCCTTCCCTCTTGAAATGGACCAGCACCACCTTGCCGCTGTTTTCCGGCAATTGCTGTCTGCGTTCGACCTCTGCTTCCCACCTGTCTTCACGATGCAGGTCGGTCTTCTCCCTGTAGGTAATTCCGAGATTGCCGTGTTCAACGGCATTGATCAGGAGTTCCGATATGCCGAGAATGACCCGTTGGCTGTCGGGGTAGAAATTTGCAAGGAAGGTTGAAAGATATCGGGCATCACTCAGCGTCATGATTTCAAAATAGCTTTCCTTGACCAAATTGAGTTTCTGCTTGTGGCGCAAGAGCTCCGCCCGAAGCATGCTATAATTGGCATAGTCACTCATCGCGGCACGCACCACCGACTGCATCACTTCCACGTCGTAGGGTTTGGTCAGGTAGTAATAGACCCCGGCATTAATTCCCTCAGCAACCTGACTTTTTTCAGCCGCTGCGGTCTGCATGATGACCGGCTTTTGCGCAACACTCTCGTCGGCCTTCAGTTTGGCCATAAACTCCATGCCATCCATGTTCGGCATCATCCGGTCCAACAGAATGACTCCGATCTCTTCCTTGTTCTGTTGCAGGACTTTCCAGCCCTCAACCCCGTCACGACCGGTCAGGATTTTCCATCCCCCGTCTTCCAGATCCAATTTGAGGATCTCGACATTGTTGATATCATCATCGATGATCAGTATTGCGTGTTTATCCGGTTCGACAACTTTCATTTTGAGTTCTCCTGAGTAATTGGGAGTGCGACGTGAAAAGTCGCACCGCCTTCGATATTGTTCTCTGCCCAGATCTTTCCGCCATGACCCAGGACGATTTCCTTGCAAATAGCCAGCCCGAGACCCGTACCTCCGGCCCCGGTCTTGGTCTTGCTGCTCTGGATGAACTTGTCAAAGACTGCATCAAGCTCTTCTTCGGGGATGCCAATACCCTCGTCGCTGACAGCAATGCAGAGCGCCTTTTCATCCTCGTCCCGACAACAATGGACGCTCACCTGTTTGCCTTCGGGTGTGAATTTGATGGCATTGGACATCAGATTGAGCACGACCTGGTGAATCTTGCCCCGGTCACATTCCACCTTTGCAGCGCCATCCATCTTTTCCGGCAAGGCGAGCGACAGCTTTTTGTTGTTGGCCAGGATCTCGATTTCGCTGACAGCAGCATTGATGATCGCGCCGACATCCGCATGTTTGAAATCATACTCCGCGCTGCCTGCTTCCAGTTTGGTGAGGTCAAGCAGGTCATTGAGCATACCTGACAGGCGATGCCCGCTCACATTGATGCGTTCGAGGTTTTCTACCTGCCTGTCTTTGTCCCAGCGATCGATCCGCTCCATGCCATGGCGCGAGAAGCTCATAATGGCATGCATGGGCGTTCTGAGCTCATGGCTCATATTGGCCAGAAATTCCGACTTCATCCGGTTGGCTTGCTCGGCTGCCTCCCGAGCCTTCTTGATGGGCGTCACATCATTAGAATAGAACGTGATTGTCTTTAAATCCCTGACAGTGGTCACCACTACAGTTTGAAGATATGCAATATCGTCGATCGTAAGTTCGCGCTGGGACAAGCCATCCCTTTCCATCATGGACAAGGCACCTGAAAGAAACGGATGATCCACTCCCTTTTCCTCCAAATCATCAAAGAGTATGTCAGCCGCCGGATTAAACAGGATAATTTCACCATCCTGATTTAGCTTGATGATGGGGTGCGGGTTATTTTTCGGAATAATGGCGAAGCTTTCCGCCTCCTGACGAGCCTGTTCAGCGACTTCATGTGCAAGTGCCAAATCACGGGTCTGCTCGTCTACCATATCCTGTAGATGGTCCCGGTGTCGTTTGAGTTCCTCATCCGCCCGTTTCCGTTCTGTAATATCCCGAATGGACGCGATGGCGTACTTCTTTCCCCCGATAAGCTGTATGAGCGACAGATTGATTTCCAGAGGCACTTCCGTGCCGTCCTTTTTCCGCCCGGAAAATTCGCGGTCGAAAGCCATTTCATACTTCTTGTCGTCATCCTGATTGAAGTATTGTCGAAGAAAACCGGCGTGGTTGGCACGGCTGATTTCAGGCAAAAGCATATCGAGATTACTATTCTCGATTTCAGCCTCGGTATATCCGAAGAGTTCACAAAGCGCCCTGTTCGCCGACGTGATCTTTCCATCAGATTCGACAGTCAATATGCCCTCTGGCACCGTATGCATAATACTGTCCAGCCAACTGTGGCTTTCCTCCAGAGACCGTTGCGTCTCCTTCATCTCGGTAATGTCCGTGGAAATTCCGCATACGACGTGCTCGCCCAGCAATTCATCGTAGATCGGGAATTTCAGCGACAAGTAATAGCGGGGATCCTGCCCCTCGAGGGCGGCGACTTCCTCCATCTTTACGGGTTTCAGGGTCTCAAGGACCCGGTCATCGTTTCGCTTCAACGCGTCGGCGATCTCTTTTGGCAAGTAGTCATGATCGGTCTTTCCGATAATCTCTTCCGGAGTGCTATTGATCTGGTCGCAGAGCCTTTTGTTGGCCAATAGAACCCGGCTTCGAGCATCCTTTATGTAGATGAGGGCTCCTGTATTATCCAGCACATCCTGCAAACGATTGGACGTCTGCCTGCTGAATTGTTCACTTTCAGCAAGCTTTTGATTTGTGATCTCCTGATGTCTACGGTCGTGGATTGAGCCAAGGATAGCTTCGATTGTACGAAAGACAGGTTCCAGGAGGACAATATCTTTCTCCGAATATCCACCAGTCTTGTTTGCCAGACCCACGATGCAGATTACTTCACCGTCGAATACAATCGGAATGGCCATATGGTGTTCGGGTGGCGTCTTACCTTTCGACTCTTCCTTATAGGGATCATGATCCGCTGTATTGTTCGCAATTAGTGGCTCACCGGCTATGATGGCGCGGTCATAGACGGAATCCGGCGCGCAATAGTCACAGGTCTCTTGTACTTTATCGTGTTGGCCAAAAGTAGACGCGACACGGATATCCAGGTTGTAGGTGTCGTTTCCGCTGACGAGGACTTCCCCGATAAACCCGCTTTCGCTCTGACTCAGTTCCAGCAGATATGACATCAGGACTTCAAAGACTTTATGGCTGTCTTCGCCCTTGCTGGAAATATACGTCGACTGAACGATTGCAATCAGGTCAAGGGTTTTGCGCTGGAATTGCTTCTTCTCTTCGTCGCCTTTGATCGTCCCCGCCAACCTCTGACCATAAAGGGTCGCACTTGCCACCATCAAGAGGATGAGCCCGGCGATCAGATATTCGACAATTTCCAGGGCCGCCGCCTCTTCCAGCTGTTCGTTGAAAAGGGCTGACTGAATCTCTGACATCATTTGCACAGCATCGGAGAGACTATTGGATGCGTCGCTGGAAAGATGATCCATCCTCGCCATGTGAGCACCGGCTTCAGCCGGGTCTCCATCTTTCAAACTGGAGAAGAATGCGCTTGTTTCTCTTGCCAGAGTTTCGAAATCGGCGCGGGACATGACCACTTTTTCTATGAGCAGCTGCTTGTAGCCCATGCCATTTGCTGCCGCTCCAGACGGAAAGTCTGACGGACCCAACTGTTCAAGGCCAGCAAGCGCGCTATCATATTGCGAGGTGATCTGAGTCGCCAAATCTCTGAGCTTTTGAGTTTCGCTCTCGATATCCGAGTCTTCAAATACTTCATCTCCTGGAGAGTTCGCAGCTGCTATCAGCCGTGAGATGTCCACGATCTGAGCTTGCCGCTCATGCCAGGTTTCCTCGATAGTGGCCGAGTCCTGATAGATGGTCATGATGCGGTGGTTCAAAAACAAGCTGACGACGATAGCAGAGGCGGCAAACCCGGCCAGTACATAGTAAATATAGTGCCAGCGCGGCATTCTTCTGGTGCCTTCGGTTCGTGAAAGGGTCACGAGCCGGTTCAGGCTGAGGATGAAACCCGGAACGATGATCAGGCCAAAGGTGACGAGTGTGACGGTTACGATGAGCCATGTTTGTCCTTGCGCCTCGCCAACGTGATGGCCGTGAGGTAGAAAGACTGCCGCCTCCATGCCGGTATAGTGCATTCCGCACACGGCCACGCCCATAACGGCGGAAGCCAGAATTGACCTTTTGACAAGTGGCTTCTCCAGAAATTGCCTTATGATGATGATCGCTGCACCGGCCGCGATAATCGCGATCGCCACCGAAAGGATAAAGAGGTTGGGCTCGTAGCGTACGTCAGCGTCTATATCCATCGCGGCCATGCCGATATAGTGCATTAGGACGGCCGCCATACCGACAATGACTGTGGATCGACAAAAGGCAGTCTTTGACATGACTGGTTTCAGGATTTGATCGAACGCCGCCCATGAAAAGGCGTTGGCAATCACAAGAGACGCGAGGGTCAACGGTGCGGAATAGGTGTGCTCCATGCCCATATCATAGGCAAGCATGCCGGTGAAGTGCATCGACCAGATGCCGCTGCCCAGGAAGAAGGCGCCCAACAGGGGGGCTCTTTTCTGTAAGGACGTATCTGTGCTGCGTATTCCTGCAACCAACGTGATGGCGATGAAGCAGGCCGCTGAGGCAATGAGGTAGGACAGCAGAACCAGCCACCAGTTATAGTGACCGGTCAAGGCGATCTGCGGTATTTCCTTGATGAAGAAGCCTTCAGTCATCTCTCATCCTGATCAAGACTGTGCAAAAGGGCAGAACCCGTCGAAGAACGGCCTTGCCTGCTCGCTCCAGGCTCTTTTCTATCCACAGATTCATTTGCCGCCCCTGATTCGGCGCCGAGCACCGGCTTTGCACTACAGACATGCCATCCTGAGGGCAGGATCATGAGCGAGTACAAGCGCTTCCATCCATCCCTCATGGTAGATTAGTTACTAAAGTACATAAAAGTTAAACTGCGGTTACCGAAAGTGGCGACACAATCACATCAAAATCGGTCTTAACGGCTGTATCCTGCAGACTCCGGGTCTTAATCTTGATAGAAAGGGGAAAATCTCAATCCAGGGAGCCAATAGTGCCGATGACCGAGCAATCCAATCCATTTTTCGAAACCTGGGACGCCCCCTATGGTGTACCGCCCTTTGACCGCATCAAATCGGAGCACTTCATACCTGCTTTCGAGAAGGCCATGACAGAGCGCCTTGCCAATGTGGAGATCATCGCCAGGTCGACTGTCGCGCCCACCTTCGAAAACACCCTGGAGGCACTGGAGCGCACCTTTGTCCCAATGCATCGGATTATGGGTGTGTTCTACAACCAGACGTCCGCCCATACAAATGACGCCCTGCAAAAAATACAAGCCGAGATGGCGCCCAAACTGGTGCGTCACGAAGCCGCGATCCAGATGAATGTTGCGCTCTTCAAGCGCATTGAAGCCCTGTATGAAACACGCGAGACGCTCGGCCTGGGTGCCGAGCAAATGCGCCTCCTCACCGAGACCCACAAAGATTTCACGCGTGCCGGTGCCGCCCTCGACAAAACCGCTCAGGCGGACCTTAAGGCCATCAACGAAGAGATCTCGGTCCTCACAACAAGGTTTGGCCAAAACTCACTGGCAGAAACCAACGACTTCCAGCTTGTCATCGATAATGAGGACGATCTCGCAGGTTTGCCGGACTCAGTCCAGGCTGCAGCACTTGAAACAGGCCGCGAGCTTGGCCATGAAGGCAGCTATGTCTTCACCATTTCCCGCTCATCCTTCACGCCCTTCATGCAGTCTGCAGACAATCGAGCCTTGCGCGAAAAAATGTTCCGCGCCTACACGCTGTCCGGCGATAACAACAATGAACACGACAACAAGGCGATCACCTCGAAGATCGCAAGCCTGCGCGTGCGCCGCGCCAACATCATGGGCCACAAGACCCATGCGGAGTTTGAGCTGAGTGACCGCATGGCTGACTCACCTGACGCCGCCTACGGCCTGTTGCGCCAGCTTTGGGAGCCCGCCGTTGCCAAAGCAAAAAGAGAAGCCGAAGATTTGCAAGCGTCCATCCAGCGCTCTGGCGGCAATTTCAAACTCGCGCCGTGGGATTGGTGGTACTACACAGAAAAAGTACGGGCGGAAAACTTCGATATGAATGTCGAGGAGATCAAACCCTACTTCGAGCTTTCGCGCGTGCGCGACGGTGCCTTCCATGTAGCGACGCAGCTCTATGGCCTGACATTCAAACAGCTCCACAATGTTCCCGTTTATCACGAGGATGTCGAAACCTGGGAAGTCTCCGATGCAGACGGCTCCCATATCGGCGTTTTTCTCGCCGACTATTTCATGCGGCCCTCAAAGCGCGGCGGCGCCTGGATGAGCGCCTACCGAGAGCAAAAAAAAATCGACGGCGAAACAAGGCCCATCATTGTCAATGTCTGCAATTTCCCTAAAGGCTCCGGCGACCAGCCCTCACTGCTTGGTCCCGATGAAGTGCGAACCCTCTTCCATGAGTTCGGCCATGCGCTACACGGCCTGCTCGCCAATACCACTTACGAAAGCATGTCCGGCACATCAGTAAAGCGCGATTTTGTCGAACTGCCAAGCCAGATCATGGAACACTGGGCGACAGAACCTGACGTGATGAAGGTTTACGCGCGGCACTATGAAACCGGCGCGGTGATCCCCGATGATCTCATCGAAAAAATCCTCAAGGTTCAAACCTTCAACCAGGGCTTTGCAACAACCGAATATCTCAGTGCGTCCATCCTCGACCTCGACTGGCACTCTCTGGAAACCGCAGACGAGCAACCTGCCAATGAGTTTGAGGCAGAAGCGATGGGCAGCCTCGGTCTCGTGGAGGAAATTACGCCGCGATATCGCTCGACCTATTTCTCCCACATTTTCTCGGGCGGCTACTCGGCTGGATATTATTCCTACATCTGGGCCGAAGTTCTCGACGCAGACGGTTACGAGGCCTTTAAGGAGAAAGGTATCTTCGATCAGGAGACGGCAAAGTCCTTCCGGGAGAACATACTCGAAAAGGGCGGCACCGAGGACCCGATGAAGCTCTACAAAAAATTCCGCGGCCGCGAACCAAAAGTCGATGCCTTGCTGGTGGATCGAGGTCTGGACTAGAAAGCCCCGGCATCAACTCAAATCACATTGCTTTACCGCCACTTGACCCTTGTCATTTAACCCTGCACATCTGACCCACTACATTTTCCATGCAAAGCAACAAGGTCGATAGCGATGAAGGTAACGCGTGAGTTCAAGGGACATGAGGGCCTTACCCTTGTGGCTGATGCCTTCGGCGATCCCAAAGACCCGCCAGTACTGTTTGCTCACGGCGGCGGGCAAACCCGCCATGCCTGGGGCGGGGCAGCCGAGTCGCTTGGAAAAACCGGCTGGTATGCCGTATCGCTCGACCTTCGCGGCCACGGCGATAGCGCCTGGTGCCCCGATGGCAAATACGGCATGGAATACTACAGCCGCGACCTTATCGAGGTCGCCGGCGTCTTCAGTCAAAAACCCTCCATCGTTGGCGCATCGCTCGGCGGTCTGGCGGCAATGGTTGTCGAGGGTTTCATGGCGCCAGAAACGTTTCGAAGTCTGACTATGGTCGACATCACACCGCGCATGGAACAATCCGGCATTGATCAGATCATGGGTTTCATGTCCGCCAATATGGAAGACGGGTTTGCGACCCTCGAAGAAGCGGCGGATGTGATTGCCAATTTTCTTCCCCATCGCAAACGACCGAAGAACCTTGATGGCCTCTCAAAGAACCTGCGCCTTCGCGACGACGGCCGCTATCGCTGGCACTGGGACCCGGCCTTTGTCACAATTTCGACGGGAGCGCGGGAGGCCGGGAATGAAGGATATCTCGACCGGATCGCCGAAGGTGTCAAAATCCCGACCCATCTCATTCGGGGTCAACTCAGCCAGATCGTCAGCGAAGAAGCGGTACAACATTTCCTCGAGGTCATCCCTCATGCGGCCTATACAGATATTCTTGATGCGGGCCATATGATCGCCGGCGACAAAAACGATGTCTTCAACGAAGCCGTCGCATCTTTCCTCACCTCACTTTGACACCCCACTTTAGAACCATTCCTTAATGGCAGTAATGAGACACAATAACTTGCCCTCGTTACTCTTTGCTGGTTTTCTTGGCGAAGGAATTACTGCAAACACCGGGGAAGGCCGCCGCAATGAACCTGTCCAACCTGCCAAAAGAGCGTCTTCTGGACGCCTACCGAACCATGAAGACCATTCGTGAGTTCGAGGAACGCATTCACACCGAAAACACAACAGGTGATATAGCCGGATTTCTGCATCTCAGCGTCGGTCAGGAGGCAATCGCGGCCGGGGTCATGTCACATCTCACAACGCAGGACTATATTGCCTCAACCCATCGCGGCCACGGCCACGCCATCGCCAAGGGCAGCGATGTCAAGGCCATGATGAAAGAAATCTTTGGCAAGGCAGGCGGTCTTTGCGGCGGCAAAGGCGGGTCCATGCATATTGCCGATCTTGAGCAAGGCATGCTGGGTGCCAACGGGATTGTCGGTGCCGGCGGGCCGCTGGCCATCGGCGCAGCCCTCACCGCCAAGCTCAAAAAATCCGACGACGTTGCGGTCTGTTTTCTCGGCGACGGCGCCTCCAACCAGGGCGGCGTCTTTGAAGCCATGAACATGTCCGTCGCCCTGGGGCTCCCTGTTGTCTTTATTTTTGAAAACAACGGCTACGGAGAATTCACCGGCGCTGATTTTTCCGTTGGTAGCAAGGACATCGCCGGGCGCGCTGCCGGCTTTGGCATTCCAACTGTCAAGGTTGACGGCACTAACTTTTTCACCATTGCCGACGCGGCCGGAACGGCTATCGACCGGGTCCGCCAGGGTTTAGGCCCACAAGGTGTTGAGGCTTTCGCCTTTCGGTTCTACGGGCACTTCGAAGGTGATCCGCAAGCCTATCGATCCAAAGACGAAATTGAAAATGTGCGTGTCGACAGCGACTGCCTCATAAATTTCCGCGCAAGTGTAGCCGAAGGCAATCGCCTTGAGATCGGTGAACTCGATGCCATTGATGCAGAAGTCGCTATTCTCATTGACGAAGCCGTCGCTGAGGCAAGAGCGGCAGACTTCCCATCGCCTGACGCCGTTCTCAAGGACGTCTACATTTCCTATTGATCTGACACGCGGAGAAAAATCATGGCTATAAAAACCATCAGACAGGCCATCGGGGAGGCTCTTCGACTTGAAATGGCCCGCGATGAACATGTCTTTATCATGGGCGAGGATGTTGCCGGGGGACGCGGTGGAACCGGTGTCCTTGACGCTGCGGGCGGCGTCCTGGGGATCACCAAAGACCTTCTTGAAGAGTTCGGCGAGGATCGGGTCATCGATACGCCCATTTCTGAAACAGCCATCCTTGGCTGCGCGGTCGGCGCTGCGGTCTCCGGCTCGCGCCCCGTCGCCGAACTGATGTTCAACGATTTCATGGGAGTCTGTTTCGACCCGCTTCTCAACCAGGCGGCCAAGTTCCGCTACATGTTTGGCGGCAAGGCCGAGACCCCGCTTGTGGTGCGCACCATGTATGGCGCCGGTATCAGAGCCGCCGCACAGCACTCCCAGACGCTCTATCACATGTTCACATCCGTCCCTGGCCTAAAGTGCGTCTGCCCGTCCAACGCCTATGACGCCAAGGGTCTCCTCATTCAGGCCATCCGCGATAATGATCCCGTCGTCTTCCTGGAACATAAGGCGCTCTATGATATCCCCGGTGTCGAGACGCCGGACGAGGCCTACACAATCCCCTTCGGAGAGGCAAATTTCGTCCGTGACGGTACAGATATCACGATTGTTGCCATGGGGCTGATGGTTCACATCGCATCGGGTGTCGCCGAAGAGCTCGCCAAATCAGGCGTCTCGGTCGAAATTGTTGACCCGCGCACAACATCCCCGCTCGATACCGACAGCATTCTTGAATCAGTTGAAAAGACCGGTCGTCTCGTCGTGATGGATGAATCTGCTGCCCGCTGCGGCTTTGCCCATGACATCGCTGCGCTTGTTGCAGACCGGGCCTTCGGTTCTCTGAAAGCACCGATCAAGACCATAACACCGCCGCATACCCCGGTCCCCTTCTCCCCTGCGCTCGAGGATGCATGGCTGCCAGGCCCGGAAGATCTCGTCAAAGCCATAACGGCGGTCATGGAGTACTGATCTGCATGAGCGATCCTATCAAGACCATAACAGTTCCCAAATGGGGCCTGACCATGGAAGAAGGCAAGGTGGTCACCTGGCTCGTCGCCGAAGGCGAGACCTTTTCGTCTGGCGATGAATTGCTTGAGCTCGAAACCAGCAAGATCGCCAATGTCGTCGAGGCGCAAGCAGGCGGAACGCTCCGCCGGATCGTCGCCGCGCCGGATGAAACCCTCCCCGTCGGCGCCCTGCTCGGTGTTCTGGCAGAACCGGATGTTTCAGATGAAGAGATTGACGCTTTCATCGCCGGTTTTCAGGAGAGCTTCGTTCTCGAGGAAAAACCTGAAGACGGCGGCGCCGCAGAACCAAACTATGCGGACGTCGGAGGCTTCCGCATCGCCTGGAACGTCTCCGGCCGGGCAGACAACGACGCCACTCCCGTCCTCTTCATCCACGGCTTTGGCGGCGATGGCAACAGCTGGCTTTTCAATCTTGCGGCTCTGTCAGTGGACCACCCGGCATATGTCATTGACCTGCCGGGCCACGGCAAATCGTCAAAACAGGTCGACGACGGCAGCGTTGAAACCCTGGCCAAAACCGTAAGTGGGTTTCTTGATAGTATCGACGCGGAAAAATCTCACCTGGTCGGCCACTCTCTCGGCGCCGCCATCGCGCTTGAGATCGCCAGGACCAATGAGCCGCGTGTTGCGTCTCTGACGCTTGTAGCGCCCGCCGGTCTCGGCGATACGATCAACGAGGATTTCCTTAAAGGGTTTTCCGAAGCCAATTCGCGCCGCGAGATGAAAGCAGCCATGACCTGCCTCTTCGCCGACAAGGCCCTCGTCACCCGCGATCTGGTCGATGAAACATTAAAATCGACCCGCATTGACGGCGCCAAAGAAGCTCTTCAGAAAATCGCCGCTGCCTGTTTTGATGGCGGCGTGCAAAAAATGCATTACGATGAGTTCCTTGCAAACACCGACCTGCCAACGCTGATCATTGTCGGGGAGAACGATGAGATCGTGCCCGTTCCCGAGGGCCACTCGTCCCATATCATCAAGGGCGCCGGACACATGCCTCATATGGAGCAGGCAAGCGAAGTGAATGACCTCATTTGCACCCACATCGCCAGATCAGAGAACTGAGTGGCTCTCCTGCCCTACTCGCTCCCCTCAGCCGCATCCGCTACCGCAGACTCAAGCCGCGTCTTGTAGGCCTCCAGCGTCCACGGCCGGCCGAGAAAATCCTCGACAAACTCCGCCGCTGGTTTTGAGCCCGCCGCTCCGAGGATCCGATTGCGATATTTTTTGGCAACCGCCTTGTCACGCAGACCTGCGACCTCGAACTGTGTGAACATATCTGACGCAATGGCGAGCGACCATTGATAGGTATAGTAGATCGCTGAATAGCCGTTGAGATGTCCAAAGTTGGCAAACAGGTAAGTACCTCCGACATAGTCGAACACGGAATATTTTGCGTAGAGCTCTTTCTGCAACTCGAGAAAATCGATCTCGTCGGGATTGCGATTGTAGAAATTGAGCGACACCGCAGCAAGGAAAGTTTGCCCCGCCGTACCTGTTGTCATACCAAAATCTCTCGCCGCTTTCATCCTGTTGAAGAGGTCTTCAGGAAGAACTTCATCGTCAACATTCCTCGCGAATGAACTGACCATCTCATAGTCCCACACCCATTCTTCAAGCATCTGGGAAGGAGCTTCAACGAAGTCCCGCTCCATCGACATGCCCGAAACGCCGGACCATTCTTGCGTGCCCGAAAGCATATTGTGAATGAGGTGACCAAACTCGTGCAGGAAAGTTTCGACCTGCCCATGCTCCATGAGCCCGGCCGTTCCATCGCCACCGGCGAAAGTTACAAACAAGCGCCGACAACGGGATTTGTTTACCGATGACTCCACGTCTCAGGGGCATTGCGTAGGCATGTGTGCCCTTGCCATCGCGCGGGTGCATGTCGAGATAGAACCGGCCAATAAGATTGCCCTGGTCATAAACCTCAAAGCTCTCCACGCTGGCGTCCCAGACACTGGTCTCCCATGGGCGGAACTCGAGATCGAAGAGATCCTCCATCAGCTGGAAAATACCGTCCCGGACATTGTCGTATTGAAAATACTGCCGGACCTGCTTGGCATCGACCTGATAGTCCTCCAGACGAATGAGCTCCGACACATAGGAGCGCTGCCACGGCATAACCTGCGTCGCGTCCGGGTCAATCTGTCGATAGCGCTCAAGCAGCCGTGCCTTTTCCTTTTCCGCTGGCGGGCGAACAACGGCAGAAATTTCGTCGATAAAATCAGCCGCAGCCGTGGCGCTGCCAATCATCCGGTCCTGCGTCACCGTTTCCGCGTAGTTCTCGTAGTCAAGAATTTGCGCCAGCTCGTAGCGCGTCTTCAAAAGGTTCCGCAGCACCTCTTCATTGATCGGATAGGCCCGGCCGCCATAGGCCATCCGCAAATCTTTTCTGAGGTCATCATTGTGAGCGTAACTCATGATCGGGAAGTAATCCGGATAGTTGGTTGAAATCCGAATGACACCCTCCTCATCCGCTTGGTGGCCTTCGATAAAATCTTCCGGCAGTCCATCAAGCATCGCCACGTCTGTCAGCTCGACATAGCGCACATCCTCGCGGATATTCTTGCTGAAGTCCTGACCAATGGCAAAAGACTGTTGAATCAGCTCGCGGATTTTGGCACGCGTGGTGTCATCCTTGTCGACGCCGGAGTTCCTGTAGTCCTTGATTGTCTCTTCGACGAAATAGCGTGTTGTGGAATCTGCTTCCGACAGATCCACCTGTGCAAGCAAATCGAAGACCTCGCGACTAAGGCTTACATCCGTCCCAAGTGCCACAAAGCGCTGCACGCAATCATTACCCGCCGCGCGCATCTCCGCATCAGGGTGGACGCTCGACATGAAATAGGCCCAGCTGCCAAAGTCGCTCGGGCCGTAGTTCATATTGTCATAGGGGCGCACAACGGAACCTATTGTCGGGATCTCTGTCGTTGCCTTCAGCGTCTCAAACTGCTTTGTCGAATAGTCGAGGGCCGCATCGCAGGCCTCCTTGAAAGCGGCAAGATCGAGCGTGGCATCCGGTCCGTCACTGATAACCCCCGGCCCGGCGGTTGCCGAAACGCGCGTAACGTCAACATCACTCGACGGCTGCGGTTCGGAACACGATGCAAGAAGTGCCGACACGGCGACAAGGCCGGTAAAAAGCAGTTTTTTCACAATTTCTCTCCTCAAGGATCTGAGCGTCATCAACAAGTCCAAAATGTCATGATGTGTCCGCCCCGGAAACGCCCGCAAAAACCCCTTCAAAGGTCTCGAACAGTCACACACTTCCCCAAGCGCCTGCGCATGTAAGCAGAGTCTGCCAGATTTGTCGAAGACTTCTAAACCAACCCGCTCTACCGGACCCTCAAAGAAAAACCGGCTGACCTCCGCAGAGACCAGCCGGTTTCAAATTTTCAAACGAATGCGCCGTTATTGAAGGTTCTCGATAATCGTCACATTGGCAAGACCGCCGCCCTCACACATCGTCTGAAGGCCGTACTTCCCGCCTTTGACCTTGAGAGCATGAACAAGTGTCGTCATCAGTTTGGTTCCTGAAGCGCCGAGCGGATGACCCAGCGCAATGGCGCCGCCGTGAACATTGAGTTTGGCCGGGTCGGCGCCAGTTTCCTTCAGCCACGCGACAGGCACCGAGGCAAAAGCCTCGTTGACTTCGTAGAGATCAATATCATCGATGGTCATACCGGCACGCTCCAGCGCCTTTTTTGTGCCCGGGATCGGCGCTTCCAGCATGATTACCGGATCACCGCCGACAACAGTCATGGAAACGATACGGGCCATCGGCTTGAGGCCGAGTTCCTTGAGCCCGCGCTCATTGACAACCAGAACGCCCGAGGCGCCATCACAAATCTGGCTTGAGGTCGCCGCCGTGAGACTACCGTTTTCGGCAAGGATCTTCACATTGCCCATACCCTCAAGCGACACATCAAATCGGATGCCTTCGTCGGTTTTATGAATTTCTTTTTCGCCTTCTGCATTTTCAACTTCAATCGGAACAATCTCGTCTTCGAACAGCCCGCCTTGCGTCGCGGCAATGGCGCGCTGATGGCTCTCATAGCCAAAAGCGTCAAGCTGTTCACGGGTCAGATCATATTTTTTTGCCACCATTTCAGCACCGGTAAACTGGCTGAACTGAATGCCCGGGTATTTTTCACCAATACCGGGACTAACATAAAGCCCGTGGCCATTCTTGTAGGGCAACGAGATCGGCAGGCCCATCGGTACCCGGCTCATGCTTTCAACACCGGCCGCAATGACGCAGTCCATGGTGCCGGACATAACGGCCTGAGCGGCAAAGTGCAGACTTTGTTGTGACGACCCACACTGACGATCAACAGAGGTTGCCGGAACGCTTTCTGGAAGCTTCGATGCCATGACGGCATTACGCGCAATATTTGCTGCTTGCTCGCCCGCCTGGCCAACACAGCCCATGATCACATCTTCGACCTTCGCCGGATCAATGCCCGAACGGTCTACCAGAGCATTCAGCACCTGCGCGGCCAGATCCGCCGGATGCCAGCCTTTCAATTTGCCGTCGCGACGACCGCCAGCGGTCCGAACGGCTTCAACGATATATGCTTCGCCCATGTCTGTCTCCTTTGTGAAACCTTGTCAGCTTCTTCTAATTGTTTGTTTTTACGTTATTTTTTCGCTCGCCAGCCGTTAAAAATCCTGCAAACTGCTCAAACGCGCGCAGTATGATACGCACGATCTTCTGTGGGCTCAAGGCGCAATATGGACAGAATCCGCCAGAGAGCCCAAGGAAGCCCTTACATGTGCAGAACGTCACCATCCGCATCAAGCACGGCTTCATGCATCATTTCCGATAGCGTCGGATGCGGGAAAATGGTCGCCCTGAGCTCCGCTTCTGTCGTCTCAAGGGTGCGTGCGATGGTGTAGCCCTGAATGAGTTCGGTCACTTCTGCGCCAATCATATGAGCGCCGAGAAGCTCACCGGTTTTCTTGTCAAACACTGTCTTGACCAGGCCTTCAGGTTCACCCAGCGCGATCGCCTTGCCGTTCCCCATGAAGGGAAACTTGCCAACCTTCACCTCATGTCCCGCAGCCTTTGCGGCGGCCTCTGTCAGTCCAACGCTGGCAATCTGGGGTAGCGAAAAAGTGCAGCCTGGAATGTTTGCAACATTCATCGGGTGAACACCCTTCACACCGGCTATTTTCTCAACCACCATGACGCCTTCATGACTCGCCTTGTGCGCAAGCCACGGTGGACCGGCAATATCCCCGATGGCATAAAGACCCTTGATGCCGGTTTCACACCATTCGTTGACGGTGACATGACCACGATCCACCTTCACACCCAACGCTTCCAGCCCAAGCCCCTCAACATTGCCGGTGATACCGACAGCAAGAATGACCCGGTCCGCCTTGATGTCTTCTATATCACCCTTGCCCGATTTCACTTTTGCAGTGGCCCCGGTTTTTGTCACCTTGATACTCTCGACCGTTGCCCCGGTCAGAATGCGCATGCCCTGTTTCTCAAAGCTCTTCTGCGCCAGTTTTGAAATTTCCTCATCCTCGACCGGCAGGATCCGGTCCATGACCTCGACCACAGTGACTTCTGCGCCCAAAGTTCGAAAGAAACTGGCGAACTCAATGCCGATCGCACCGGAGCCGACTACGAGAAGAGACTTCGGCATAATGTCCGGCTGCAACGCTTCGCGGTAGGTCCAGATAATCTTGCCATCGGGCTCCAGCCCCGGCAGCGTCCTTGCCCGCGCACCGGTCGCAAGGATGATGTTCTTGCCGGAGATCTCGCTGGTCTTTCCGTCGCCATCGGTGACGCTGACCTTGCCCGGGGCGGTCAAGACACCGGTTCCCATGTACACATCGACCTTGTTCTTCTTCATCAGATGGCCAACGCCGGAGGCCAGCTGCCCGGAAACCTTGCGCGAACGTTCAACAATCTTCGAAAGGTCAAAGGTCACTTCCTTGGCCGACAAAACAAAATGATCCGCCTCCTTCATATTCTTGTAAATCTCGGCTGAGCGCAGCAGAGCCTTGGTCGGAATACATCCCCAGTTAAGGCAAATCCCGCCCAGATGTTCCCGTTCGACAATGGCCGCCTTCAACCCGAGCTGCGACGCGCGGATCGCAGCGACATAGCCGCCCGGCCCGGAACCAATAATAACGACATCATAGGAGCTGCTCATAGATACCTTCCAGGTTTACTGCCTGCTCGCTGCAACAAGGCTCAGAATTTCAAACAACATTTGCGCACCAACCATAGCCGTATTCGAGTTTGCATCATACTGCGGAGCAATCTCCACGACATCGCCGCCCACAACATGCCTGCCGTCAAGCCCGCGCAACAACATCTGCACTTCGCGCGGGGTCAGCCCGCCAACTTCCGGCGTCCCTGTCCCAGGCGCAAAGGCAGGGTCAATGCCGTCCACATCAATTGTAATGTAATACGGCTTTTCGCCAACAACAGCCTTCGCCTTTGCGATCACGGCAGAGACGCCCATTTCGTCAAACTCTTCTGCATGAATGACAGTCATGCCTGACTCATAGGAAAACTCCCACAAATACTCCGCACTTCCCCTGATGCCGATTTGAATGCAGCGGTCTGGGTCAAGAACCCCGTCCAGCACCGCATTGCGAAAAGGGCCACCGTGGTGGAACTTTTCGCCTTCAAATTCCCCGCTTGTGTCCGCATGAGCATCGATATGAACCATGCCCACTGGCTCATGCTCTCCGAGAACCTTCAAAATTGGATGGGAAATGGAATGATCGCCCCCGACGGAAAGCGGTAGAGCACCTGTCTTCAAAAGATCCATGTAGAAGGCTTCGATGTCTTCGATGGATCGTTCCAGAGAATACCGCGAACGAAATGGAACATCTCCGACATCTGCCACTTTGAGAATGCCCGATGGCAAGACATCAAGCGCATGATTGTAGGGACCGATGCGCTCTACGTCGCGAACCGCGCGCGGTCCAAACCGCGCGCCAGGCCGATTGGTCACGCCAAGATCCATCGGCACGCCGATGAGTGCAACATCAAGCCCCTCAGCAGACATTTCCGAAGGCGCATCCAGAAAAGTGGACTGCCCGGAGTACGGCTTCGTTCTGACACCACCACTAAATTGCATCTCGGCGACACGGCGGAACCGTTCGTCATAGATCTGATCACCAGCCGCGCCTGCGTAGCGCGCACGCAATCGTTCCAACTTGTTGAGATCCAAACTGTCCTCCTGTAGACGTCTCTGAAGGGGTCGATTCGCCGACAGAGTCGAGACAATGTCTCTCCTACAATAAAAAGTGAGTGGATTCGATAATAATCGATGGTCGGGGAGGGAATTGCCGACTGAGACGCTGAAACTTCTCGATGGCCCCGCTGCCTCCCACACCCTGAACAGGACCGGGTATTGCAATTTCCGGAAAAACCCGCCTTATTGGGCCAAAACAAGGACCGCCAGCTCTGTAATGTGGAGAGAGCAAAAAAGGCGGCAGAAAACCAGGGGAGACCGTAATCCAGATGAGTGAAGCCATTCCCTCACGGGCACAGGCCATTGCCACACTGTCCGCATCAGGCAAAGAGTACGAGCTTGTAGAAAAAACCATCAATGGCAACCCCTGCAGGGTTTTCAGCAGCGCACCGGGTACCCTCCGCGACCTACTCGATCACGCGCAACAATTTGCCGATTTCACCTATCTTGCCTATGAGAGCGAGCGGTTGACCTATGCGAACACCTTCAAACAGGCCGCCCGCATCGCCCGGGTCCTGACCGAGGATTACGGCATCAAGAAGGGTGACCGCGTCGCCATTGGCATGCGCAATTATCCTGAATGGGTTACATCCTTTCTGGCCATCACATCCATCGGCGGCGTCGCCGTGGCGCTCAATGCCCTGTGGAGTGCAGAGGAGCTAGCCTATGGGTTGGAGCTTACCGGCACCAAACTCGTCATCGCGGATCGCGAACGCATCGAACGCCTGGAGGAAACCCTCGACACCGCCGACCTGTCGGTTTTGTCGGTGCGCGCCGGTGATTTTTCCTCAAAGCGCGTCACGCCGCTCATGGAGGCGATTACGCGGAAGAACGATGAAACTTTTCCGCCCGTCAGCATTGACCCTGACGACGACGCGCTCATCATTTTCACCTCCGGGTCGACCGGACACCCCAAGGGCGCCGTTTCCAGCCACCGCGCGGCAATCCATGCCATCATGTCGTGGGATTTTGACGCTGCGGTGGCCTATTATCGAGGCGGTCTCGAACGCCCCGTTGAGCCCTTTGACACTCAGCTTTCTTTGCTGGTCTCGGTGCCTCTATTCCACGTCGCTGGCAGTCACGTCGGTATGTTGCAGGCGCTCCTGCGCGGCCGGCTGCTTCACCTCATGTACAAATGGGACGTGATGGCGGCCCTTGATATTATTGAGCGTGAACAGATCACACATTTCATTGCAGTCCCGACCATGACCGGTGACCTTGTCAAGGCAGCTGCGGAACACGGAAGATCCCTCGCCTCACTGGTATCCGTAGGCGGCGGCGGCGCACCAAGATCTGCACAACAGGTTCGCGATATCGACAAGGTCTTCGAAAACGCGGCACCGGGAACCGGCTGGGGCATGACCGAAACCAATGCCATCGGTGCCGGCATCGGCGGCGAGGATTATCTAAAGCGCCCCCTGAGCTCGGGCCAGTGCTCGGCGATCTTTGACATGCGTATCATCGATGATGAAGACGCGGACGTACCTCCTGGGGAGCGCGGTCATCTCGTCATTCGCGGCACCTCAATATTTCGCGAATACTGGAACCGGCCTGACGCCAATGCCGAGGCCTTCATTGATGGCTGGTTCCGAACCGGTGACATCGCTCTCATTGACGAAGAGGGTTTTCTTTTCATTGTCGACCGCGCCAAGGATATTGTGATCCGGGGCGGCGAAAACATCGGCTGCGGCGAGGTCGAGGACGCGATCTATTCCCATCCTGCTGTCAGCGAGGTCATAGTCTTTGGTCTCCCCGAAGAGCGGCTTGGCGAAGAAGTTGCCACGATGATTGTGCCAAAGCCCGGACGCAGTCTCGATGAAGACGCAATCAAGGCCCACCTGCAGGATCACCTTGCCGCTTTTCAGATCCCCTCCCGGATTTTCTTCTCAAGCGATCCCTTGCCCCGCATCGCCTCCGGAAAATTCAACAAGCGCGGCGTGCGCGGCGAAATTCTCAAGTTGCTTGGGCTGGAAGGCTAGGCTTCGACGCCCTGCAACATGCGAACGCGTCGCGCCTGCGGGGGCTTTTCAGCCCCGGATAAAGCTGTATTCTGGGGCTGGAACACCGCCAGAAATAACGAGAGCGTCTGCGGCCTTCTCCTCCAGACGCCAAGAAGCGAGGAAATATCAATGGCACCAACACTTTACCACTGCGCCGGAGCCCGTTCGGTCCGCGCCCTGTGGACCCTCGAGGAACTCGGCATCGACTTCGAACTCGTCACCATGCCCTTCCCGCCGCGCTATCTGCACGAGGGCTACAAGGATATGAACCCGATCGGCACCGTCCCCTATTTCAAAGACGGCGACGTGGAGATGACTGAATCAACAGGCATTGCACATTTTCTCGTCGAAAAATACGGCCCCACAGATCTTGCCGTTCGTGCCGATGAAAAGGACTATGGTTCTTATCTCAACTGGCTTTACCGGTCCGACGCCACCTTCACCTTCCCGCAAACAATTTTTCTGCGCTATACCATTCTGGAGCCCGAAGAGACACGCAATCCCAAAGTCGCAGACGACTACCGCAAATGGTTCCTCGCCCGCATGCGCACTGTAGAAACGGCCCTTGAAGGCAAGGACTATCTCTGCTCTGATCGGTTCACCATCGCCGACATCTGTGTCGGATACGCCGTCATGCTCGCTCTTTCCCTCAAGATTGATGAAGTTCTCACGCCAAACATCAAGGCGTGGTGGGAGCGCATCTCGGCACGTCCGGCCTTCGAGCGAGCATCACAATAGTAGCCAGGTATAGACCTGCATAAGTCGAGGAAATCTCATGTCTGACACCTATACCGACGGCGAAAATCCGTTCGACTTCGACCACCGCTATCAGAGCCCTTTCTATACAGAAGACCACCACGCCTGGCGCGCAACCCTGCGCCGCTTCGTTGAAAAAGAATTGAAGCCGCATGTCAATGAATGGGAGGAAGCGGGCGAAATCCCGCGCGAACTCTATAAAAAGGCGGCTGACATCGGCCTCATTGGCATGGGATATCCCGAAGAGTTCGGCGGCACACCGGTTTCTGACGGTTTCTTTGGTATTGTCACTGCAGAAGAAATGGGACGCCTTGGCGCGGGCGGGGTTAATGCAAGCCTGCTCATCCATGGCATCGGCCTGCCCCCGGTCATCAACTTCGGTTCCCAGGAGATGAAGCAGCGCGTCGCCCCGCAAGTCCTTGCGGGCGAAAAAATCCATGCGCTCGCCATCACCGAACCCTCAGGCGGTTCCGATGTTGCCAATGTCAAGACGTCTGCCGTTCTCGACGGCGATCACTATGTAGTCAACGGCTCCAAAATGTTCATCACATCGGGCGTCAATGCAGATTTCTACTCCGTCGCTGTGCGCACCGGCGGCGAGGGTCGCGGCGGTCTCTCGCTCTTGCTTCTGGAACGCGACATGCCAGGCTTCACCCGCACGCCGCTCAAGAAACAGGGCTGGTGGGCATCGGACACGGCAGCGCTCTATTTCGATGATGTGCGCGTCCCGAAAGAAAACATGATCGGCGAAGAGGGCCAGGGCTTCGAGGCCATCATGAAGAACTTCAATGCCGAACGTCTGGGCATGGCGGCATCGGCCAACGCACAGGCCCGGGTCTGTCTGGAAGATTCCCTCGCCTGGGCCCGCGACCGGCATACGTTTGGCAAGCGCCTCGCCGATCATCAGGTCATCCGCCACAAATTTGCCGAGATGGCCCGTAAGATCAATGCGACCCAGGCCTATCTGGAACAATGCGCCATCCGTGTTCATGCGGGAGAAACTCCGGTTGCGGATCTTTCTCTTCTCAAGGTGCAGTCTTCCCTCGCCATGGAATATTGCGCCCGAGAAGCGATGCAAATCTTCGGCGGGGCTGGATTCATGCGCGGCATCCGCGTCGAACGCATCTACCGGGAAGTGCGCGTTATGGCAATTGGCGGCGGATCAGAAGAGATTATGAGGGATCTCGTGGCTCGGCAGATGAAAATATAGTTCACTTTTTGTTAATAAAAATTCTCTTTGCAACGCCTGTTTTTCATGTCAGAATTCGACTCAATGTTCAATCAACGAAAGGAGGTGATCCAATGTTCAGTGAGACATATTGGATTTTTAAGGACTCGAGTAATTCTACTTGCAAGTCGGGGCAACCTCCTTCGAGTAAATAGATTGCAAGATCTGGAAAGATCACGAGTTTGAAAAATCCGGACTCGCGGGGGCCGCTCGAAAGAGCGGCCCTTTTCCATTTGTGCCTTTACTTCCCCCTGAGTGATGGCCTGGGATTTTAATCCTTATACTTACGACATAAGCACCAATGACCCGGACGATACTACAATGACATTCCAGCTTCCTGACGGATATGTGCCTTTTGCCGAAGATGATGGCTATATCGGTCACAACGGACCCTATTACGCCAAAGAGATGCCGGATGGAAAATTTCGCTATGGCTTCAAGACCGATGCGCGTCACGGCAACCCGAACGGGGTTATCCATGGCGCCGCTCTTATAGGGTTTGCTGATACAACATTCGGTCATTTGATCGTCCGGAAAACCGGCCGTTTTTGCGCCACTGTTTCCCTCACCACCGAGTTCATCTCCGGCGCACCAGCAGGCGGCTGGGTCGAGGCAACAGTGCACCTCAAACGCGCCACAAAAAACCTGGCCTTTGCCAACGCGGAAGTCTTTTTCGAGGACCAACTCCTGCTCAGCGCAACCAGCATCTTCAAACTGTTTGGCGAGAGACCGCAATAGGGACTTATCCGGCCAGGCTTTCCGCAAATCGGGATATACGCAGGCACGCCTCTTTAAGGCGCGCCTCCGGCACCATAAGGCTAAGTCGCAAATGGCCCGCGCCCGATGGACCAAAAGCGTCCCCCGGCAAGGTTGACACCCCTTCTGCGTCAAGCAGACGTTCGGCAAATTCGTAGGATGTGAGACCGCTCTTGCGTACGTCTATCATACAGAACATGCCGGCAGGCGGCGTCCGGCAGACAAGACTTTCCACGCCCTCCAGCCCCGTTGCCATCGTATCCCGGCGCGCGGCAAAGGCCCGTTTCATTTCTTCAAGCTCCTCAAGATCCTGATCCAGAGCGATGATTGCAGCTTGCTGAATAAAGGACGGCAAACCGTACAGCATACAAAGCATCAGGTTAGAAAAACTCGTCCGCATGTGTTCAGGTATAATCAGCCAGCCGAACCGCCAGCCCGTCATGGCATGGCTCTTGGAGACCGAATTGATGACAATGGTTCGCTCCGCCATATCAGGCAACGAGAGCGGGCAGATATGTTCACCTTCGAAGACGAGACCGCTGTAGACCTGATCGCAGATCAGCCAGAGATCGTGAGCCTTGCAGATTTCGCCAATCCCTTCCAACACTTCTCGCGACACCATGGCTCCCGATGGATTGTTGGGTGAATTGAGCATGATCGCTTTCGTTCGGGGCGTCACAGCCGCCCGGAGCGCCGACACATCAACCTCAAAGCCACGTTCGGGGTCGGTCGGTACAGAAACAAGCGTCGCACCCGGCGCACCGACCACCGCTTCATAGGTCACGTAGGTTGGCGAGGGCACAATCACCTCATCCCCGGGATTCAGGGTGCAAAGCGCCGAGGCAAAAAGCCCGCACTGCGCACCTGCCACCGCAACAACATTGTCAGGGTCAATCGCTACCCGCGAAAGCCTGCCCTGATAGCTGGCGATCGCCTGGCGAAGCTTGCGCGCACCGACAAGCTCCCCATAGTGAGTATGGCCCTCGTTCAAGGCCTGGTAGGCAGCCTCTATGATCGGCCTTGGCGTCTCGAAGTCCGGATCTCCAATCGACAGGATGATGACATCCTGGCCTTCGCGCTCCATGGCTCGCGCCCGGCCGTGGGTGCGCCACGCCGCCGCGCCCTCGCCAGCTATTCGCGTGGTAAAATCAGATGGTCGCATGGGATCTCCACAGGTTAGTCGTTACAAACAGAACTTGGCGCCATAAACCCTGAAAAACTAACGATCTCTGATCCAGTTTCCAGAACCAAGTCAGACTTTGCAGCCTCGGTACGGTTATTTGACAACTCTCGTATAGATAGTCTTGGCAAACAGGTCTAACATATACCTCTGCAGGTATAACCAGGTTACCTGAACGCTCAATGTTGATGACCACCCTTAAAACGGGGCGACAATGTCAGAAGACTTTATAGAAGACCCGAAAATTGGCGACATCGAGAGCCCGGCGCTGCGCGATTTCTTCAGCATCTGGCAAACCTTGTGTGAAGAACACGGATCGCCAGCGCGCGCGGATTTTTCGCTGACCCTGTTTGCCGAGCATCTGCCCCATATGGCCATCAATGAATATGACCGGGACACCGGCCGCTTCTTCGTCAGGTTGTTTGGATCCGGCTATGTAAACGGGACTGGCGCCGACCTGACAAACAAATTTGTTGATGAAATTCCCAATACCGAAGGTCTGCTGGCCCGGTACGCATGGCTTGTCGAGAACAAGCGCCCCTATCTGTCCCGGGGCAATAAATTGGACTGGAGCTCAAAAAATTACCGAAACTACAATGTCCTCGCCTGCCCCCTGTTCGATGATCTGGGGGACGTTGCTACTTTGATGTTCAGGATCGAGTTTTCAGACCCGGCAGATCTTTGAAGAGTGATCAGGCGAACAACTCCTTGAGATATTGTTGCAACAGTTCATTGTAGTCTTTGGGGCACTCAAGAAAAGCCGCGTGTCCTGTCCCCTCAACAACATGATATTGGCCTTTCCACAGATTGCCCCAGGTCACATCTTTCATCCAGTCCTTGTTAACGAAAGGCTCGCGCTCGCCTTGAATGACTGCAATCGGGTTCTTCCATTCTGCCACGACGGTTTTGTGGTATAGCCCCGCATCATCGTTCATTGCCCAGTCGCCGATGGACACCGCTCGCATTATCCCGTCGGTGCGCAACACCGCACCAATATAGGTCTTGTCTTGCGATGCCTCCTTGCCAAGAATTGCCTCGGCATAAAGCGCTGCATCTGCAGCATCAAAATCTTCCTTATCAGTAAGTGCCATTTCCTCGGTCGCATTGAAGGCAAGAGCAATTTCGCCGCGCCCCGGACCAAAGGGCGGCGTGCCCGTGATCACCATGCCCTTGTGTTCGGGATATGTGCCAGCCAGTTCAATCGCCAGATGACCGCCGAGCGACCACCCGACCAGGACCGCATCGCGCGCATCGAGAACTTCAAGCAGTTTCCTGATTATTAGCGTCATCGTCGCCATCCGGTAGACATCGTCTGGCACTGCAGCATCATCCGACGCACCATGACCCGGAAGATCAAAGGCAATCATTCTGTATTGCGTTGCAAGTGATGAGTTAAACTGGTGACAAAACACTTCCTTGCAGCCTGAATTTCCGTGAATAAACAACACCGCCGGGCCATCGACTTCGTTGTCCACAACACAAATTTCACCGTAACCGGCATCAAATTTAAACTCTCTGCCCTTCAGTTCTCTCGACATAGTTCCTCGTATTTGCTGGTAAGTTTCCCCCGACAAAGAAAAGCGCGTATCGTGATCAAGGTCAACCATGTCCCCACCGCATCAAGCGCGATAGAGGATTTTTGAATTTTCACCCCGCTATGTTAGGGTGGACTATAGTTCTGTTACGATAAAGAGGTCACAAGTCTCATGATTGCAGAGAACATCCTCGAGCCACTCCGCCATGCAATTGAGCTGCGCCTTGCCGAAGTCGACGCCTTGCCTCAGGGCGTGCAGATCTGGATGATGAGCATGCGAATGTTGTTTCTTTCAAGCATCGTCTTTGCCGTGTGGAAAAAGGAAGCCCGGATTGTTCTGGCGATGGCCATAACAACAGCCATTCTCCTGTTTGGCATCAAAACCATCTTCCCTGAAATACACAGTGCACAGATCGGCAGACCAATCCATCTCACCCTGTGGACTGCAACTCTCATCTATTTGGTCACACGGCGCAGGGTATTCCTGACCGAAATCAAATCCGGAAGTCCGTTTTCAGTGACTTACGGCATCTGGGCCTGGGTCGTGGTGGCCGTCCTGACAGCCTCTCTCGTCATGGATTTTTCCGCATTGATCCGCGGATCGCTTACTTCTCCCTGACCGATAGTCGGGTCCTGTGTTCACAGGCATTCACCGTAGAGCCTTTTTGCTACCTCGACTGTAAGCTCAATCGGATTACCACCCGCGCAAGGGTCTTCGATGGCCATCGCAGCCATGTCGTTGATGCGGTCGCCGTCAGCACCCAATGCACCAAGCCTGTCAGGCACCTTGAAGTCTGCCCGCAAATTCAGCACAAATGCGTAAAACCCGTCGAATCCGCCTGCGATGCCCATATAGGCGGCGGCGGCGCAGATCCGCTCTTCGATAGCCGCACGGTTAAACGTTAGCACTGCAGGCATGATGACCGCGTTGGTCATGCCGTGATGCGTCCCATAGAGTGCACTCACCGGATGGGAGAGGGCATGCATGGCGCCAAGACCCTTCTGAAAGGCAACCGCGCCCATGGCTGCAGCGCTCATCATATGTCCGCGCGCTTCAATATCGTTCGGGTCTGCATAAACCCGTGGCAGGTTTTCTTTCACCAGCCGCATGCCTTCGAGCGCAATACCCTGGCTCATCGGATGGTAGACCGGCGAACAATAGGCTTCCAGACAATGGATAAAAGCGTCCAGCCCGGTTCCCACTGTGATCACCTGAGGCATGCCGACCGTCAGCTCCGGATCGCAAAGCGCCACTGAAGGAAGGATCTTCGGGTGGAAGATGACTTTCTTCACATGAGTTTCGGAATTGGTCAGAACGCCGGCCCGCCCGACCTCGGACCCTGTCCCCGCCGTCGTCGGTACGGCAATGTTGGGCGCGATGGCGCTCGCGTCAGCCCGCGTCCAGCAGTCCCCAATGTCCTCGAAGTCCCAGATCGGTCGTGATTGCCCCGCCTGGAAGGCGATCAGCTTGCCAAGGTCAAGCCCGGAACCGCCGCCAAAGGCAATCACCCCGTCGTGGCCACCTTGCTTGAAGACTTTGATACCAGTCGCCAAATTGACATCGCTCGGGTTTGGATCAACATCGCTGAACATGGCACGGCCGAGGCCCGCTTCTTCCAGCAGATCGAGCGTGCTTCCGGTGATCGGCAGGTTCGCCAGCCCCTTGTCGGTAACAAGCAGCGGGCGTTTGATGCCGCTCGCGGCACAAGCCTCTGCAAGTTCCCTGATCCGGCCCGCGCCAAGACGAATGGCGGTGGGCTAGCTCCAGTCAGCTGTTAAAGTCATGAACCTGTCTATGCCCTTTCAAACCCGCGCGAGACTTCCCAATCCGTCACGCGTCGGTCCTGCTCAAATTGCTCCCAACGTCCGGCATGCAGATAATGGTCTATGACATCATTACCCATCGCCGCGCGCAACATGTCTGAAGCTTCAAACGCCTCAAGCGCGCCGCGAAGCGTGCCGGGAACCTCTCTCGCGTCTTTGCCATCATAGGCATTGCCAACAAAAGCCGGTTCCAGTTCGCGCTTGTTCTCGATCCCGTCGATACCTGCAGCAAGCTGCGCCGCCATTGCCAGATAAGGATTGAGATCCGCGCCGCCAATACGGCATTCAACGCGCACACCCGATGTATCAGCGCCGCAGATACGATATCCGGCTGTGCGGTTATCCATGGACCAGATCGCCCGGGTCGGCGCAAAGGTGCCATCCATAAAGCGCTTGTAGGAATTGATGTAGGGTGCAAGAAAATAGGTCATCTCACTGGCATGATAGAGTAGGCCCGCAAGGTATTGACGCATCAGTTCCGACATGCCGTGCTCCGCATCCGGATCATAAAACAACGACTGGCCATCAAGGCTCCAGAGCGACTGGTGAAGGTGCGAGGAATTGCCCGCCGCATCATAGCTCCACTTTGCCATAAAACTGATTGAGCGCCCCTTTGCCCAGGCAATTTCCTTGCAACCGTTTTTGATGATCGAGTGACGGTCCGCCATGGTCAGCGCGTCGGCGTAGCGTACATTGATCTCTTCCTGACCGGAGCACGCCTCTCCCTTGGAGTTTTCCACCGGGATATCCGCACCATTCAATCCGTTGCGAATGGCGCGCATGACGTCTTCTTCCTTGGTCGTCTGGAAGATGTGGTAGTCCTCATTGTAGCCGCTGATCGGCGTAAGGCCCCTGTGTCCTTTGGCTTGGGCCTCCTCATAACTTTCCTTGAACAGGAAAAACTCCAGTTCCGATCCAATAGAAGCCTTCATTCCCATTGCGTTCAGGCGCGCAATTTGTTTCTTCAATATAGCGCGCGGCGAATGCGCAATCTCTTCATGAGTATGATGATCCAGCACATCGCAGATCACCAGCGCCGTGCCTTCGAGCCAGGGTATGAGGCGCAAGGTCGCCAGGTCCGGCTTCATCACATAATCACCATAACCAGCCTCCCAGCTTGTCGCCTTAAAGCCATCGATGGTGGACATCTCCATGTCAGTCGCGAGCAGGTAGTTGCAGCAATGCGTCTCTTCCCATGCGGTCTTAACAAAAAACTCCGCATGCATCCGCTTGCCCATCAGCCGACCCTGCATGTCAACAATCACGGTGAGCACCGTGTCGATCTCACCGTCTGCGACGGCCTTCTTCAAATCGTCAAATGTAAGTTTACCCGCCATCCCAAATGCCTCTCCACGCTGATCCAGCATCATGATACTAACCATGTTCAGGTGGTATAATAAAGATCAAAACGATCATCTGGAACAGGCAGACGAAATCTATCGCACTTCATCGTGCCGCTGGATGTTGCAGGATGACAAGAAAACGACTTCGAGGATAGACCGGATGCGAGGGATCACACGATCTAAACGCGATCCTGATACGCGTCTCTGACGGCCAGGAAAGCATCCAGTTCACTGAAAAAGATATCAATGATCCGCGGCTCAAAATGTTTACCCCGCTCTTCGCGCAACAAGTCAAGAATGCGGTCCAGATCCCAGGATTTTTTATAACACCGATCACTACCAAGGGCATCAAAGACATCGGCGAGTGCACTGATCCGTCCATAGACATGAATGTCCTCGCCCACCTTGTTGTGCGGGTAACCGTTGCCAGCCCACTTTTCATGATGCTCGAGCGCTATGATCGCACCGGCTTGAAGAATCGGGCGCTGCGAGTTTTTAAGAAGGTCATAGCCCAGTGTCGCATGGGTTTGCATGCTCACCCATTCGTCCGGTGTCAGCGGGCCGGGTTTGTTGAGGATCGCATCGGGTATGCCGATTTTGCCAACATCGTGCAACGGCGACGCCAGTTTGACGATCTCGGCCTCCTCTTCACTCAAACCATATCCAAGCGCAAGAAGTCTTGAATACTCCGCAACACGTTTCACATGATTGCCGGTCTCCTTTGACCTGGTCTTGACCGCTTCGCCCAGGCGGTACACGACTTCCCTCTGCGTATCCTCAATATCATTTTTGAGATACATATTTTCGAAAGCAATACCAACATTCTTGCTGAAGATATCCACCAGGCGCTGATCCAGGTCGCTCAACTCGCTAAGGCCCGTCAAATGAACGAGGCTTTCAATACCGTTCGCACTGACAAAATTGCTCGTATAGGGGCCTTCCGTCAAGACATGACCGTGACCATTTGAACCCTTCTCAATATCCGTATCCCAATCGGAAGACAGAACATCTTCCAGGTTCTGCCCGACCGAGCCTTCGAAGTCACCTGTCCCAACAAGTATCTTCATATCGTTGTGGCTTCCCTCTGCCGCCAGTCCCGAAGTTTGACAAAATACAGCTTCTTCATCCAGATAAAGAAGTGAGGTAAGCTGCTCCATGATACCACCGACAAATCGCTTCATGGACTGGGGTTCAAAAATCGTTGCTGAGGCCTCTATTATCTTTTCAAGTCCCCGCTTGTTGTCCTCAATTGTCATCAAGTCCCTGTATGACCGAAGACAGGAATAGAGCAGTGTATAGAGCTTCAACGCGCCCTGCGAATTGGTTTACCACCATCCCAGCCATCGGCAGCTTTTCGGATATGCTCGAAGAAAGAGCCTTTCGCGCCGCTGATATCCGACAGCTCGATAACCGTACCGCCATGCGCCTCGGTATCGAAATAGACGAAGCGGCCCTGCTCCCCGCCAATCTGGCCTTCCTGTCCGACCTTATACCCCTGCCCTGTCAATCGGTCGTAGTCTTCCTGATAGGTTTGGGTCCAGTAGGCCATGTGCTGCAGGCCTTCATGGCCCGCATCAAGAAACTCTTTATACATTGATGGCGCATCATTGCGCTGCTGAATAAGCTCAATCTGCAAATCACCGGAATTGCCAAGCGCGATGCTGAGCTCGACGTCAGACGGCACCCCCCGATGCGTGAAGTGATCCACCGGCACGCTGTCAATATAGTAGAAAGGCCCCACGCCCAGCACTTCAGTCCAGTGCTTCAAGGCAGCGTCGATGTCACGAACAACATAGCCGTTCTGGCGAACATTCCCAAAGAAACGACTCATAACGCCTCTCCGCCCGGTCCGGTCACAGCGCCCTGCGCGTTATTGAAAACGGACATCCCCGCCGCTGGATCGAGATCCGTTTGCGTCGCCTCGGTCAGCCGCGCCATCGTCATGTAAAATCCGATGGCAAGAATTGCCTCGACAATCTCCTGCTCGGAAAAGTGTGACTTCATTTTGAAAAACACAGCATCCTCAACACGCACGTTTTCGATCACCTGCCTGCCAAACGCCAGCAGCGCCAACTCCGCAGCGTCAAAGCACGCCGCCGACAAGTCGAGAGATTCAATCGCGGCAATCCTTTCCTCTGACAGCCCGACCCCCTCGGCAATCGGGACATGCTGGCGCCACTCGTACTCGCCGCCCTCGATTTTGGCTACCAGCAGGATCAGGAGTTCGCGAGGCCCGTGGCCAAGATCCTGTTTCGCCAGGATCGCACCGCCAAGACGCATCTGGGGGATCATGCAGGTCTCGGCGTGAGCCATCATGCGGAATATGTTGAGTTGAACCGGCATTGAAGCGAAGGCTTTTGCCACCTCACCATCTGTCTTACCCGGGTCGATAAGCGATAATCTCGCCATAGTGTTCCTCCAGACTTTTGTTGTTGCGTTGCGGGTCACCCTGTGGGCCCTGCCTGCATGTTCGGCGCAGCCGAAACCGCAAGGAGTATGACAGAAAGGACCCGCAACTGAACCAAAAAATGAACCTGTGGGGAGAGAGTTTCTATCGTTCTTCAAGGCCCTCGAGTCTGAATTCACTCACGCTGACGTCCTGTCAAGTCTCGAGTCACACTATTGAACGTCAACTTGACCGCGAAGCGTTATCGAGTACTCTGTGTCGGGATATTGCCCCCTTACTGACAAAAGCACGGTCTACGAAAACTCGCCTCCAAACGAACATCCCGCAACACACTCGATTCTTTACACAGGAGACAAATATGATCCTGATCACCGCCAAAGCCATTGTTTCACACGAGAACCGCAAAGCATATTGTACCATCTCACAAACGCAGGTGGAAAATTCCCGCAACGAGCCAGGCTGTATTGACTATGGCTACTATGAGGATGCCATGGCGCCAGGAACATTTATCTTCATTGAAAAATGGCAGGATCAGGCCGCGCTTGATTTTCACTTCGCGCAAGACTACTGCCTCGACTTCATCAAGAGCGCCCGCAATCTCGCAAACATCAAGTCCCCGATTGAAATCCACTACGTATCCCAAACCAAAACACCCGGGTAATCGCAGTTCCAGCCGAGTAGTCTTAACGTGCTCGATAAACCGGAAGGGTTCACCCACGCCACATGAGAGCTGATGGCCGTGCACGCAAGGCGAATTGATTGGATGCGGGAAGTCACCGACAGATGACTACAGCTTTGACGTGCGCACTCAACCTTGCCAGGATTCGATCCTCATTTTGGCAGAGCCCTGGAGAAAAACTTGTCCAACAGAAAGTTCGATTTCTCACTCCCGACACAACTGTCACAAGTAATAATGAGACACGCAACCGCGCTTTCGACCGCCATTATATTGTCTTTTCTGCTCGTTGCAATTTCGATGAATATTCAAACGCGCATGCGCGAAGCGGCCCAACGCGACCTTGAAAAATCCCTGGTTACAATTGCCGAAACCTCTCAGCATGCACTGGTATCGTGGATAGAAGAACAAAAACGAGCCCTTCGACTATTTGCCGACAGTGAGGAGGTTCGTTCTTATACCGAGGCTTTGTTGGCCGCCGATAGAAACCACGGTGATCTTCTAAAATCCCCCGCGCAGTCAAAGCTCCGAGACTGGTTTGCCCCGGTTATGGTGACAAAAAACCACCTGGGATTCTTTGTCGTCGCACCCGACGGGGTCAGCATAGCCTCTACGAGAGACACAAATATTGGTTCAGAGAACCTCTTGATCCAGCAAAAGGATTTTTTGACGAACATCATGTCGGGGCGTGCATTGATGAGTCTTCCCCTGAGATCAGATGTTCCCCTCCCTGACAAGCGCGGGGTTCTGACTGATGGACTACCAACAATGTTCGTTGGGGCACCGGTGCGGGATAAAGATGCCAACGTGATAGCCGCACTGTTGTTTCGGATCAATCCTCAGGATGATTTTGACTCCATCCTGCGACGAGGCCGAATGGGAACTTCAGGGGAAACCTACACGTATGATGCCGACGGAAATATGCTTAGTGAAAGCCGTTTTATGGCGCAACTCATCGACGCCGGCTTGCTGGACAAGACAGCCCCGGACACTCTCAGTCTGCCAATACGTGACTCTGGTACAAATCTCACAAAAGGGTCTTTGAGGACAAATGATAGAGGGAATTGGCCTCTAATCCTTAGCGCGCTTGATGCAATCACGAAGAGATCCGGAAAAAATCTCACAGGGTATCGAGACTATCGCGGCGTGCCAGTCGTGGGCGTGTGGCTGTGGAACGAAGACTATAACTGGGGTATAACCACCGAAATCGATGTTGATGAAGCCTATGCAGCCTTGTCGAACAATCTGGCAATCATCAGAACGGCCACCTTTGTGGTTGTCGGGCTGATCCTTACCATTCTCCTGCTTTCCTCAATGAGCAGGCACCGCGTGGTGACGAGCGAGAAAAGGTTTAGAAATCTCTTCAACAATACCAGTGACGCCGTCATCGTCGTGGACCCTGCCTCCCGTCGATTGCTGGATGCCAATGACAGGGCATCCGGGGATTTACTCTACAGTCGACTTGAACTTCTGGAACTGGAAATTCTTGACCTTCACTCGACGACAGCATCCGAAGAGATTCTCTCCAATTGGAATCGCATGGCGCTGGAGAATAACATTGTTTTCGAAACAAGTATTGTCAAAAAAGATGGGTCAATTTTCGATGCAGAGATTAGCGTCAGCCTGGCCGATCTCGATGAAGGGACGGTTTGTCAGGCCTTCATCCGTGATATCACCCACCGCAAGGTCCTTGAGGAAAAACTGTCCCATTCCCAGCGAATGGAAACTGTTGGTACACTGGCTGGCGGCGTTGCCCATGATTTCAACAACCTGCTGACGCCAATCATCGGAAATGCCCAGCTTATCGCCGCCAATATTGAAGCAAACAGCAGCCTCAGGGTCTACACAGATCGGATCATCAGCACGGGAAACCGCGCCGCGAACCTCGTGAGTCAGCTTATGACACTGGGTAGAAAGTCCGAATCTGACATGGCTCCTATCGATTTGCCGCCGGTTCTTGATGACGCAATCAAACTTATACGCACTTCAATTCCCCATTCAATAGTGCTGACTACCGATATCGATGAAGATTGCGCAGAAATTGTCGCCGACGCCAGTCAAATTCATCAGGTCATCATGAACCTGTGCATCAATGCCTCCCACGCCATGGAAAAAGAAGGGGGCGAACTAAATATCTCCCTTCATCCGATCGATGCTGATGATGCCATCGTAAAAATGATTAGCACTCTTAAAGAGGGCTCCTACGCCAAAATATCCATTAGCGACACCGGTCAAGGGATGGATGAAACTGTTCGCAGACAGATTTTTGATCCATTTTTCAGCACCAAGGAAAAGGGGAAAGGGGAAAGGAACGGGGCTCGGCCTTTCCACCGTGCATAACATCATTACGTCTCATGGCGGTCACATAACGGTCTATAGCGAACCGGGCGTGGGGTCGACTTTCAACATTTATCTCCCGACTGCCGCATCGTCACCACTCGCCACTCCTGCGGAAAGTGAGAAAGTTACTGGCGGTGAGGAGCACATTCTAATTGTCGATGACGATAATCAGAATACGACCATGATGTATGACATGCTGACACAGCTCGGCTATACGGTCACAGTTGCCAATGATGGTGCAGATGCCGTCAATCTATTCATCAGCAAACAATCAGATATCAATTTGCTCATTACCGACTTCGCCATGCCAAATATGAACGGCGCCGCTGTTGTTCAGGAAATACACAACGTTCGAGCCGACACGCCTGCGATCATAATGACCGGGTTCGGGGCAGCCCTTTCCGTCGAGAAAATGCACACCCTTGATATTAAAAGCGTCTTGAATAAACCTTTTACACGCCATGCACTGGACCGCGCCATTCGCCACGCGCTCGATTGAGCCCGGGTTCTCCTGCCGCCTCTTGCACTCAATGAGCGCGAGGCGCTTCAATCTGAATATGATCAACGGAAAAAAAGGGGCTGGTATCTGGGGAGGACACCAGCCCCTGGGAACCGAGAATGCGCTCAAGCATAACTGCATGACAAAGTGCTTGAGAGCAAACTCAAGGATGGAACAAGTTCCTTGACTCGGGCTTCTTTTGGTTTAGATACTAAACCATATAGAAATTAACCAGAGGTTACCAACCTGCTGCCAATCGATATTTCATCCTGCATCGCGTGCTGTTCTCCTCTGCCCCATCCCCTCGGAATTGCAGCAGTACCCCCCCCGTCAAAACCGTATGGTCAAGTCATTGTGATCAATTTATCTTTCCATTCAGGATTGTATCGTGTACGCTGGCGTTCCGTTGATTGAATATTTTGTCTAGACAAAACCGTTCGAAATAGAAGGAGCGTCCGCGTTGACCGTTGCAAAAATTCTTCTAATTGATGACGAAGAGATTGTCCGAGAAACTTTGAAGGATTTTCTCGTCAGTGCCGGCCATATTGTCGTACAGGCGGAGAATGGCAAGAAGGCATTGCAACTCCTTGAAGACGCCGTTTACGATTTAATTATCATGGATGTCTTCATGCCCGAAGTGGATGGCATTGAGCTAATTCAGATTCTGGCAAAAAAGACTAACCAACCTCCGATCATAACCATTTCCGGTGGCGGCGGCATTTTGCCACCCAATTGGTCCATTAAGCTGACTGAAGTTTTCGGAGTGGCTTACTCGCTGACAAAACCCATTGATATGAGCCTGTTCCTCAGCACCGTGGAACAGACATTACAGCCTCTGCCGCGCAGTGTCGGGCAAGGATAGATCCGCGCCGTAAAATTGCCCCTCCCAGAGGGAAAGATCTATTCGTGACTTCCCTGCTTCACGTAGACATCTCTGTAAAGACTGGTAATGATTTCGGCGAGTTGAGCTTGCTGGGCGACAGGCAGCTCGCCAACAGCGCCTGACAGGATATTAATCGGGTCATTTGCCAGAAGCTTTTTACCCGACTTTGTCACCCGGAGGCTGTGCCGCCGACCGTCAGATTTATCCGGGATGCGCTCCAGACACCTCTTCGAAACAAGAGTTGTGATGGTTTGCGAAGCACTGCCATTGGTGGTAAAGTTCATTTCCGCAAACCCCGAAACAGTTCTCACGTTTGGTGCGGCCTGATCGAAAAACCTCAGAGCAGCCCATTGGCTCGGTTTGAGGCTCCGGCCAACATTGGAGCTATAGACCAAGAGACTAACCTGCTCTATGAGCTCGGCAATTGGCTTTGGTGAAATACGGCGTCTGGTCATCGAGCTGAGGGCCCCTCCCCGGGCTTCTGGACTTATCCAATCAATCTGGCAATAGCGAGCGGAACAACTTCAGCCCCACGCTCTCTCAAATACGGCCCCTCAAATAACCAGTTTCGCTGTTAACATATGTCGGCCAAAAGGGCAATTGATACATGTCCACAACAGACCTTCAAAGTAATTAAGTGCTTCGCCACGCTGCGCGAATCACTTAATTACTCTGACCTTCTGACCAGAGGGAGATTGCCAGCCTTCTCCATGATCTTTCAACCATTTCAAAAACTCCTTCTCCTGAAGCGGTTGACTGATTAGATAACCTTGAACCATATCGCAACCCAACTCCCGGAGGTATCTCATCTGATCCTCTGTCTCCACCCCTTCGGCCACCACCTTCATCTGAAGGTCGTGAGCAAGTTCGATCATTTTCCTGGCAATGTGTAGGTCATACTCGTCATCCAGAATATTTCCTATGAAAGACTGATCAATTTTGAGCGTAGAGGCCCGTAGGTATTTCAGGTGTGTCAGGGAGGAATATCCGCTACCGAAGTCATCCAGCGCGATACTGATGCCCATAAATCTGAACTCATCCAGAGTTATTCCCATTCTTTCAGAATCACTCAGAATGGCTCCCTCAGTGATCTCAAATTCAAGAATGTCCCTGGGTGCCTTTTCCTCAACCATGATCTGACGAACCTGATCGACCAACCCTTTCGAACGCATCTGAAGAGTTGATATATTGACCGCAATCCTGAACCTGGCTCCGTCAATATCATGCCACCGCGCAGCCGCTCTACAGGCTTTCCGTATCACCCCGGCCCCAAGTTCGTGAATAAGATCGGTCGCCTCCGCCTGCTCAATAAAGTCTCCCGGAAAAATCACCCCCTCTGTCGGATGGTTCCACCGGGCAAGACCTTCGGCTCCCGCTGTGCATCCGCTCTTCAAATCAATTTTTGGCTGAAAGTATAGTTCAAACTCATCACGCTGGAGTGCCTCATAAAGGCGGTCCTCCTTTTCCCTTTTTAACTTGACCTTCGTACTCATATCCTCATTGTAAAGATGGTATACGCCTCGGCCCTCTGCCTTGGACTGATACAGGGCAAGATCGGCATACTTTATAAGCTCATCAGCAACACAGCCATCACTCGGATAGCACGAAATTCCTATACTGCAGCCGGAGCGTACCGTCTCATCCCCGATTTCAAACTTTCTGGCCAGTGCATTGATACATCGTCGCGTGAAGATACCGATATCTGACACGTCTGCCAGCTCTGTACAAATAATCGCAAATTCATCCCCACCAAGCCTGGCGACGGTATCGTTGGCTCGAGCAACACGAGACAGTCTCTCTCCAACCTCGATCAGCAATGCATCTCCGGTCGGATGTCCCAGGGTATCATTAATCTCTTTAAAATGATCAAGATCAATAAGCAGTACAGCGACAGAATCGCCTGCCCGTTGCGCGGTAAAGAACGCCTGGTCAAGACGATCCCGGAAAAGATATCGATTGGGCAACCCTGTCAAGGCATCGTGGGTAGCCGCGTGTTGGAGTTTTTCTTCCGCCCCTTTGCGTTCAGTAATGTCCTGAACCGATCCCCGTATCTCAACAAGCTTGTCTTCATTGTAAATCAGGCTGGCAATTGACGAGGCAATTCTCGGGCATTGCTCATTATCAAGGAGTTCTAATTCGAGCTCGACTTCAGGCATTTGACTGTCGCTCGCCCTTTCAATCGTCCTCAAGACCTTTGCCCGCTCGGTTTCTGGCAAAAGATTGATGAAGGCTTCTACAGGCCCGGTTGCTGCCAGATCGTTCCGGGACTTTGGGAAGAACATCTCCAAAGCATTGTCTGAAATCGTGTAGGAATCTGTCTCAAAATTGATCGTCCACCCGCCAACCCTCGAAAGTTTCTGAGTGTGTTGAAGCTCAGCACTGCTACGTTCCAGATTGCCATGCAGAAGTTCAAGCTGTCGTTTTTGTCGGAACATTCCGATAAATCTTTTGCCTTGGAGACGAGGATATCCGCTTCCACCGGTTTTTGGACAAAATCAACCGCGCCCGGCTCATATCTCTTCTTGCGATGATCTGGATCATGTACAGAGGCACTGACAAATACGATCAGGACATGACGGGTGTTATTTGTCGAGCGAACGATCTCTGCCAGTTCGAAGCCATCCATTTCAGGCATGTTCACATCGAGCAAAATCATGCTGCAGCATAAGCCGCAATGCTTCAACGCCTGACCTTGCTTCAATGACTTCCACATCTAACTGAGGCAGAATCGATCTGATATTGGTTAAATTGGTGCCGAAATCATCAACAGCAAGTATTTTGGGTAACTCCAATTTCACAACATCACCCCCGAAAACACGTAAACACTTTAACTCTTCACTTCTCTACCAAAAATTTTTCAATCCATCGCTGCGCGCCAGTGAAGGCAATCTCCAACTCAGCAAGGCTTGCCTCTTCAAGAGTCCCTTCCGATAGTTGAATTTCTTTGGCAATCTTCTGGACGCGCCTGGCTCCTGAATTCCCGGCAATACCATGAAGGCCATGCGCAATTTCCCTTGCCTTGCCATAGTCGCTGTCCACGACAGCCTCCCGCAAAGCGGACAAAATCAGGGTTGCATCCTCCGAAAAGAGGCACAAAAGACTTGCAACATTTTCCGTGCCAAGCTCTGCCGATATCTTCTCCACATATGCCTCATCAACAACAGGAACCAGGTCAACCCCATCAGTATTGAAGTCCTCCTCCATCCTGCACTGTAATTCCGCACTCACATCCGTGTGTTCGGGGAATTGCATCATCGCCTCTTTCCTTTTCAAATTTAGAACCCGCCGAACCGTGGCCATCATCTTCGGCATTTCAACTGGTTTCGTCAGCACTTCATCCATGCCCTCGGCAAGGTAGAGTTCGACCTGTTCCGGCAGGGCATTCGCTGTCAGGGCTACAATGGGAATGTCCTTGTAGTGCGTTTCCGAGGATCGAATTTGCAGCGTTGCGCCAACGCCATCCAGCTCCGGCATCTGAATATCCATCAGGATGAGATCAAACCTCTCACGCTTCAGAGCTTCCAGAGCTTCCTTGCCATTGTTCGCAACTGTACAGGTATGCCCATATTTCTTTAGGCAAGCGATCATATACATTTGATTTATGCGATGATCCTCAGCGACCAATATGTGCAGGGACTCAGGTTCATCCTCACAGCCAATATCAATAGTTGTCATATCAGCGTTGTACTTGCCAATTCCGCACTCCACATAGAACCAGAATGTGCTTCCGGTTTCACCATCACTGATCAGGCCAATCTCCCCTTCCATCAGCTGCACCAGTCCTCGCGAAATCGCCAGACCAAGGCCGGATCCGCCGTACTTTCTCGTAGTCGAACTATCCGCCTGGACAAACCTTTCGAACAAATCCCCCTGCACTTCAGGTGAAATTCCAATCCCTGTGTCCCTGACCATGACATTCAAGCGACATGTCCCCTTGTCAACAACGTGATCAACTGTAACCAGAACATCCACGCTCCCCTCAGCGGTGAATTTCAGCGCATTGCCAACCAAATTCAACAACACCTGTTTGATGCGTCCGGAGTCCGACTTCAAAAACTCGGGAACGCTTTCGTCCACTGTTGCTCCCAAGCTTATGGCCCTGGTCTTTGCTTCGGCGCCAAACAAACCAATGACCTGTTCAACAAGATGACGAACATTGAAGTCAATATTCTCAATTTCGATCTGGCTTGAACCCAACCTGACAAAGTCGATGATATCATTGAGCACGGTCAACAAAGAGTGAGATGATTCGCAAATCACATCGACGTGAAGTCTCTGCTGATCACTTAACTCTGTATCCTGAAGCAATCGAGCCATGCCAAGAACTCCGTTCATTGGCGTCCGAATTTCATGAGACATATTTGCAAGAAACTCCGACTTGGCTTGTGAGGCTGATCGCGCTTCATCCATTGCCTTCTCCAGATCAAGCGCCTGCCTCTTGTATTCATCCGACTGTTGCTGAATTCGTCCTCGAGCGATAGACAGCTCTTCAAATTGAGTGCGGAGCGATTTTTGATTTTCCTCAAGAATTTGAAATGTCATTTTGCGAACACTAATGTCTGTCCCGATAGAGACGTATTGAAATATTTTTCCATCCCGATCAACAAACGGCACTATGGTCGCGTCGTTCCAGAAAGTTGTTCCATCCTTGCGGAAGTTTCTGGTCTCCCCATGCCATGTTTCTCCCCGCGCAGTCTTCTCAATCAATTCCTTGCGTTTGGCTTTATCCGGAACGGTCGCACTTGAAATTTCCGAACCCTGATTGGAACCAAGGATCTCCTCCGAGCTATAGCCTGCGGTTTCGCAATATTGTCGATTCACGTACACCAATCTTTGGTTTGCATCGTGAATCAGGATCATATTGTGCTCGTCCAGAGCGCGTCTTTGCTGCTCCAGTTCATGCAGAACCGCTTCTGTCTCTCTTTTGGCCTTTTGCTGCGCCTTGCCGGTCTCTTCAAGTGCCTCGTAGGTCGAATAGATATTGGCCCCGAGACCAAGGAGAACACAAAGATAACTTCCGAGCTTCAGCATGTGAGCCAAATCGAATTCAAGGTCGAAGAGCACCAAAGATTGAGGCATAAACAAAACCTGACCCAAGAGACTCAGAATGAGGCAATAGATAAGCCAATGATGCAAGGGCTCTTCGCGCCAGGCACCACGAAACGTCAGCCCAATGAAGGCCACTGCAAACAACACCCCGGAAATCAGCTCCGCTGGCCGGTGAAGCCACAAATCTGGAAAGTAGGCAGCTGGCAACGGAACGAACGCGAAGAACACAAAGCTTACAATCATAAACAGAACGACGATGATGTAGACCGTGTTTTCGTACTTGCAGACCTGTGCTGAAGTCTTCTCATCAGACAATTCCGTCCACACCAGCATCACAAGGACCACCGACAGATATAGTCTCGATGAGATCCAGCTCCATGGAATAAGTGAAGGCATGTCCGACGGCAGAAATGTCACAAAATAGGGTGTCGTTACAAGGGCATGATAACCGTCAAGGCAAGCCGCTCCAAGGAAACCCGTTCCAAGCAAGAGATAGGTGCTGCTCTTCCTGGAATAATACCGTACCAGAGCAAGAGCTCCGACAACCGCCGCCAATATTGTCGCCGCGACCTCTTGAATCGTATGGAATTGAGGGCCGCTCGTCCAGCCGGAATTCCTGAAATACCAGTAGAAGGCACACAGAGCCATTACCAAAAAAAGGTAGCTCCACGCCCGCGCCGGTGTCACTCGCACATCGAAATTCTCAATCACCACCATTCTGTTCTCCGCGAGGAATGGTAGTCAATATTTCATCCTTCGATGTATTCATACGGACGCAGACTCTGTTTCCGCACCCTTGATACTCGACAGCATCAAACGCTATTTCACGAGCGAAGAATATACCGCGTCCATGGTAAGGCGACTTCTTCCTGCTCGTTCCATCGAGAAATGGAGTAAAATCAAACCCGACACCACCATCTTCAATCGTAATCTCGATGTGACTATCGAGACGTTTGAAATCAACATGAGCAACCCGATCACTAAAGGGTTTCCATTTAAGTCTATAGTCAATCTCCTCAGCCCACCGCCTTTCCGTAAGAAGTTTGGACTTCAGATCCCAACCAATTCCCAGGTTTCCATGTTCAACGGCATTGACCAACAATTCGAGCAAACCCACCGCCGCGACATCCGGTCTCGGGCACGCCAGCGCCAACATGGTTGAGAGATTTCGCGCCTCATCCAGCGTTCGAAACCCGAAAGATCCGGACACAATATTGCCGATTGCCGACGTTCTTTGTTTCACCTCTGCGGCCAGTTCATTGACCCTCGCGTGATAATTCAACACCGCACGGGTAACGGCACCAACCGAGTCCGCTGCTTCCGATGAACTCAAAATGACATCGCTCATTGCAGCCAGATCAGAAGCTCCATCCTTCTCGTCATCGATCCCAATGATCGCAGTTTTTGCATGATATTGCGTCAGCCACTGATCTATAGAGTCGAAGTGCTCTGACAGCCAGGCGTTGGAGATCACAAGAACAGACATCTTTGATGAGCGATCAGGTCCCCCGTCGCGAGACTCCTGATCATCCAGAAAAAAACTGGGCTCATACCCGGAAGATTCAAATCGATTGATAATCGCATTCGTGCTTTCACAATCAGCCAGAGCCAACATAACATTAACTTCTTGCGTATCACCCAACAAATTGTTCACTCCCCTTCGAGCCAGTCGACGGCCAACATCGACACATCATCCGGGATCGGGTCATGATATCTCGCACTCAACTCTTCTGATATACACGCAATAATCTCCGAGGCATCTTTCAATGCCGGACTTGCAACCAACTCCGTGACTTGCTCTGTCGACAGAACAGGTTTGTCTGGTTGTGGACACTCAATCAGTCCATCGCTATACAAAAATAATCTGTCACCAGCGTGAAAGGGAACACTCAAGCATTCATATGTGGCCTGGGCAGTGATTCCCAGCGGCAACCCTGCGGAGGCAAGTTCTTCCGTGGTTCCGTCGCTGCGCACCAGGATCGGAGGTGGGCTCCCGGCTGCGGCCCAGGTCAATCGACCAGCCGCTGTATCAATGACCCCATGAAGCATGGTCGCAAAAATCCCGGTTTTCAAAACGTCAGAGAGATATTCATTGGCCCTTTTTAGGGCCTCTGGCGGGTTGCTCCAATCGAAGGCTCCGCTGTCGATAAATGTTTGAAGTCGAAATGTATTCAAAGACGATGCGGCCCCGCGGCCAGAAAAGTCAGTCATATGGAGACCGAAACTATGATCATTTATCCGGTGGGCACCCCACAAATCCCCCCCGAGACGATCCGACGCCTCGTAGCAAGCATCAATCGTCAAGCCTCTAACATCCGTAAGATTTTTAAGGTTTTCAACGTCAGGGAGCAAACACCTCTGCATCTCCTGCATTGCAGTGACTTCCTGCTCCATACGCAGGTAATAGCTGCGAAGTTTTTTGATGAGAAAGTGACGTTCCAGATGGGTGCGAACCCGAGACAGAAATTCGGCAATCTCAATTGGTTTCGAGACGACATCAGAGGCCCCGACCTCAAAGACCCGCCCCCTGGACTCTCCGCCATCAAGAGAGGATTGAACAAGAATTGGCGTATCAACAAATTGCGGTATCTTGCGGATTGCCTCGCAAAACCTGAAGCCATCCATCCCGGGCATCACAAGGTCCAGTACGATGAGGTCAGGAGACCTTTTGCCAACGCTGTCCAAAGCTTCCTGGCCGTCGGATGCATAGGAAAGGTTCCTGTATCCAGCCTGCTCCAGCGCCATGCGAATAAGATCACGCATGAAAAGCTGGTCATCGACAATTAGAATACGGGCATCGAGGAGATTTCCCGCCAGTTTCCCGGACTTGACGTCAGTGTCAGGCGTAGGCCAGATGTCGTCGCGAGACGGGCGGTTCGCTCGATATTTGAGTTCTGACATGGGTTGCCTCTCACCTATACTCAGCGGGTGATGTTAATTATTTTGTCAAGAGCCGCCAGATCGATAATCCTTTCGACCTGACCAGTCGGCTTGTTCACACTAAACGTTTGTTTACGGAAGCCCGCCTGTTCGGCTGCTATCAACAACATGCCGATGCCTGCACTGTCGATTGAGGACACACGCTGAATGTCCAGGACAACCACATTTTTTTCGGACTTGTTGATTTCTTCCAATACTTCGCGAAAACGTCCGTGGTCTGCGAACGATAGATCACCGCTGAGATCCGCCCTGAATCCCGCATCGGAAACTGTTACTGTATAATCCACTTTGGTCTCTCCTAGAATAGTTCGATTGAGTTCTCTTCGCCTACATCTTTATCCGCGGCAACATACTCGGCCACCGCAAGGCCCGGGGTCAGGGCCTTTTGAATAAATCTCTTTTTGACATCACCAAGCGTGTACTGCCCGATAATGGCCGACAACATTTCCGAGACATCGCCCTCTTCGATATCAATCCCATCAACCGAGCAAGCTTCAGTGTGAAATTCCTGGAAGGCATCAGACAGAATGTTCAGTGTGTCCGTTACACTCTCCAATTGCTGTTGCGCCCGGTCCTGGAACTGCATGTCAACAACAAGCGAACCAACATCCCTGGAAATTCGATCACTCATTTCACCCGAGCTGGATAGCGCCTCGGAAAGATTATTACTTTGACTGATCATGGCTGTGAGAACTTTCTGCAGCCGCTCCTTGGCAATAAGATGCCCTGACATGTCCAGCGAGGCCAGCTTCAACAATCTCTTGTGTCCCTCTGTCACGCCATCATGTGTACGCCGCATCTGGGTCCGAATTTCATCTGCCATGTCATCAATCTTCTTGCTGAGCGCGCGAATTTCCTCGGCAACAACAGAAAACCCTCTGCCCGCCTCGCCCGCTCTAGCCGCCTCGATCCGGGCATTTAGAGCCAGTATCGCTGTTTGCCTGTTGATTGCCTCAATTCCAGTGATCGTTTTTTCAACACCGCTAACTTCCTTCACGACGTCATCAAGAGAATAGACGATTTGAAGACCCTGCTTCGACATCTGCAGGACCGTGCCAATGATATCCTCCAGGACGCCCTCCATGACCTCGGGCACCTCGACCAATTTGAGAAATTCGCCATCAATTTCGATCTCCGCTGACAGTGCAATGACTTCCTGGATCTGCTCGCCCTGCCGGCCGGCATTTGTCGCAAGGTTTTGGAAGCGAGCCGCAATTTCGGAGATCTTTTCCTCAACAAGCTGGCCTGTTCCTTTGACTTCGTCGATAACGGCAGACAGGGCACCTTGTTGTGCAGCTGACAGACCGACACATTTGGTAATGAGATCTATCAGGACAGCGGGACTCTCCGCTGCGGGCGCGTCGAACAGTTCTTCCTCGCCTGTCGCTATGTCCTGCTCAATATCCGGATCGATAGTCGACCCAATCCGGTCGAGGCCGGACAGCTCTTCTACAAGCGCATCCTCTGCTACATCCAACTCAGACGGCGCGAAGTATGATTTTAGGCGTCTAAACACAATGACCTCATCGTTCCCAATTTTCCGCCCTTGCTACGCTCTGCCGGCGCAGTGGGCCAATTTTCCTATGTGCAGTCTCTATGCTTTCACGCACCAACTGCTCGTTTCGCATCTTCCTGACAGGCTCTGGCAATCTCCTGTGCCATATGAGAGAGGCTGTGCTGCTTCATCACGGCCCCGGTTTCAAACGCGGCTTTCGGCATGCCATAAACCACACTGGACTCTTCATCCTGACCAAGAGTTACCCCCCCGGCCTCGCGAATTTCCAGAAGTCCCCGGGCACCGTCACGCCCCATGCCTGTCAAAATCGCCGCGACAACACTTTTGCCACCCAGCCTGGCCACCGATTCAAACAGGACATCAACAGAAGGCTTGTGACCGGAGACCTTGTCGCCGTCCGAGATTCTACAAACAAAATGCGCACCGGATCGATCGAGCTGCAGATGCCTTCCGCCGGGCGCTATGTAAACCTGGCCAGGTAGAATTCTCTGACCATCCGTCGCTTCGAAAACTTTCAGCTCCATCTTCTTGTCAAGACGATCCGCAAAGGCCCCGGTGAAACTTTCCGGCATGTGCTGCGTGATGAGGATCGGCGGCATGGTTGCCGGCAGGGCCGTAAGCACCGCCTGAATAGCCTCAACACCGCCGGTCGATGCACCGATGGCAACAATTTTCCCGGAGGAAAAATAGCCACTACTTCCAAGCTGGACTTTCCTCGTCGGAATCTTGTCCAGCCTTTTGACATTTGCCCGCGCCGCATGCTTGACTTTCTCGACGATTTCGGCGGCCTTATCCAGCATACCGTCCCTTTGATCGCCGGATGGCTTTGGAATGAAATCAACCGCGCCAAGCTCGAGAGCCTGCAGCGTCAGAGATGCGCCCTTTTGCGTGAGCGTCGAAATCATCACAACAGGCATAGGTCGCAAGGACATGATCTTCTCAAGAAAAGTGATCCCGTCCATTTTGGGCATTTCAACGTCCAGCGTTATAACGTCGGGATTGAGTTCTCTGATCTTTCGCCGCGCGACGATCGGGTCGGGCGCATAGCCCACAACCTCGACTTCCGGGTCTGCCGACAAAATCGAATTCAACATTTGGCGCATGAGCGCTGAGTCATCCACAATCAGAACTTTTGTCTTGCTCACTGTCTCAATCCTCATTCTCGTCAAACAGTTCAATTGAGTCTTTATCCGACTCATTTCCGGTCAGCGAACTACGATATCGAGCCTCTGCTTTCGCCACTCTGTCCTGCCGCTCATCAGACCTCTCAACGAACTTTCGTTGGACTTTTCCGCTATCAGCATAAAAATGTATTCGCCGAGCATACCGGCCGCCAAGGTCATGCGATGCAACCTCAATGCCTTCCTTACTCATATAGTCCAGAGAAAATCGCGCATTGTTGTCCCCTATCATCTGGCTGGATTCTATAACGTTGCCGCCGCCGAAAAGTTTGACAATCAGATCCTCTTTTCTTGACCCTGTGGAAAAGAAAGCATTGAACAAGGACTCCATGGCAAAATGGCCAAACCGCAGCGAAAACCCGGCCCCGCCCCAGTCGCAATCCTCATCACCAGGCAGCATAAAATGATTCATTCCGCAAAATCCTGTTCTTGCATCCCGCACACAGGTCGACACACAAGATCCAAGCGTCGTAGTCAGCATTTCATTACGCTCTCGAGTAATATACTGCGTACCAGGAAGAATCTTGATAACCCATCGGTCATACCTCTTGTCGAAGTATCGCGACAGCATCTCCGACGGCGTCTGACCGCTCTTCCTTTTTGATGAAGTAGACAGCACATTGCTCACACCTTACTCCATCTTTTCGTAAACTGTTCGACCGACCATCTTGTAATTATCCAGCACACCCAGGAGACTTTCAGCATGCCCGGTATAAAGGTACCCCCCGACTTTCAGCTGGCGGTCAAATCTCTTGACCAATTTTTCCTTGGTTTCATCGTCGAAATAGATCATCACATTTCGGCACATGATCGCATCGAAGATGCCATCCATCGGCCAGGGGGACAGGAGGTTCAATTGCCTGAAGGTGACGAGGCGCCGCACATCATCACCCATTTTCATCTTATTACCGGAAACGGAAACAGCCTTGCCAGACAGACGGTTAAGCAATTTTGGTGGCAGATCAGAATATTGACTGTGTGAATACTCGGCATTGCGCGCCTTTGTCAGAATATTGCTGTCGAGGTCTGTTGCAAGAATTCGAACATCGCATTTTTCCAGAGCCGCCAAATAAGCCATCAGTGTCAGGGCTATAGAATAGGGTTCCTCACCTGATGAGCAGGCTGCCGACCAAATTCGAAACTTCGATCTACCGGCTCCTTTCGCCTCAGCATCCAACTGGGGAAGAAAGACATCCTTCATGTGAATAAAATGATGCGCCTCTCTGAAAAATTTGGTGTGGTTAGTCGTCAGGGCATTGATAAAATCTTGAAATTCCTCGCTGCTGTCATCTTCTAACAACGCACAATAGTCGCGAAAAGACTCCAGCTGCAAATGACGCAGACGTTTGGACAGACGTCCATAGACCAGGTTTCTTTTTTCGTCCGAGAGGGCAATCCCCGCCTTGTCATGAACAAGGTCGGCGATAACGCGGAAGTCTCGATCTGTAAATCGATACTCCCGCGCTTCCTCGTTTTTGGCCTGTAAGGTCGATAGAACCAACTGACGATCTCCTGCTTTCAGTGTCTTCAGATCCGGGGCGAGTCCTAGAACTCACTCCAGTCTTCATCTTCCTTGATAGCGGTTGCCACGGCCGCCTGCATTTGACGGACCGGAACGGGCCCACGTACAGGTAATGGCACTTTGCGTACTGCGCTGGCATGAGCTGCGCTCTCGCCGCCGAGCTGGAAAAAGCCCATTCGCGAGTGCATCGCCTCGGACTGATCCCGCAGCGTCTTGGCAGCGGCGGCATTTTCTTCAACCAGAGCAGAGTTCTGCTGCGTGACTTCATCCATGCCGCTAACGGCCTTGTTGATTTCAGCAACACCGGTGGCCTGTTCCTCACTGGCCGCCGCGATTTCAGACACAATGTCTGTCACCTTTCGGATCGAGTCGACGATTTCAGTCAGAGCACCGCCAGCCTCGCCCACCAGAGACACGCCCTTTGTGACCTGGCCGGAACTTTCATCGATAAGCTCCTTGATGTCCTTGGCAGCCTGTGTCGAGCGTTGTGCAAGCGTTCGAACTTCGGAAGCGACAACCGCAAATCCGCGCCCGGCATCCCCGGCCCTGGCCGCTTCAACTGAAGCATTAAGAGCAAGGAGATTTGTCTGGAATGCAATCTCGTCAATGACGCCGATGATGTCGGAAATCTTGCCGGACGACTCTTCTATGCTGGCCATGGCAGAAACAGCATTTTCCACAATGCCACCGCCCTTGGTGGCAACGTCGCGAGCCGTGGTAGAAAGTTGGTTGGCTTGCTGCGCATTTTCGGCATTTTGTTTGACCGTTCCGGCCATTTGCTCCATGGAGGCTGCAGTTTCCTGCAAGGCCGAAGCCTGCTGTTCCGTCCGCGATGACAAATCAGTCGTTCCACTGGAGATTTCTTCAGACGCATTGGAAACTTCGTTTGCCGCAGATTGCAACTCACCGATGATCTCCGCCAGACGTTCCGACGTATTATTGGTGTTCTGCTTGATATCATCAAACAGACCCTGGTAGTCTTCATTGATTCTATCGGTCAGATCACCTTTGGCCAGATTCTCCAGTACGTTTCCGAGGTTCTTCATGATGTCTTCAACATTGGCGGACTGAGTATTGAGACTTTCCGCGAGATTGCGCATAAAGCCTTCCTTGCCTTCAAGCGGAATACGGATCGATAGATCACCCGCAACGGCTTTTGTGACCAGATTTTCGATTTCACCTTCAACCAGTTTTTCCATCGTCTCGTTTTTCCACTCGACGACCGTACCGACTTTGACGCCGTCAGCACCAAGAACCGGATTGACGGTCAGGTGGAAATTCATCCCGCCGGCCAGAACATCGGCCTCGTAGGTTGACGTGAGACCTTCAAGCAAACCACGTTGGTGAGCCGGATTTTTGTGGAAGATATCGATACATGTACCGATCAGGTTATTGGCATCAAGAGCAGGAATATCCCTTCTCAAATCGGCTTCCGCACCACGCATCATGCTGGTCATTGTGTCATTCATGTAAACGATGTTGAGGTCGGGATCGGCCAGCATGACATTGGTACTGCACTTGTCCAGCGCAGACCGAATTCTGGAATTCTCGTCGGCCTGGCTCTTGGCTTCACGTTGCCGTGCGTTTTCAGCCGTCACATCCGCCCACTCAACCACAGTACCTATGCGTTCACCGGCATCATCGTTAATCGGTGAGACAACAAGATCAAAATCAAGACCCCCGATTTCCAGAGAGGTTTCTGTAGTGCTGCTCAAAGCATCAAGAATGCGCCTTTGATGAGCCGGGTTCTTGTGGAAGATATCGATATTGCTACCTTCCAGCTTCCGCGCATCAAAGTTCGGCAGATCCTCTCGCAACGCCACCTCATTGCCGCGCATCATTTCGCTCATCGTGTCGTTGAGATAGACCAGATTGTAGTCGGCATCAGCCACCATGACATTGGTCCGACAGCTATCAAGGGCAGAGCGCAGTCGGGCATTCACCATCGACAATTGCCTGTCAGCCTCTTCAGCGCGCAATCTGTCGGTCATGTCATCCCATTCAACGACCGTTCCGGTACGAACCTTTTTCTCATCGAAAATCGGATTGGCGATCAAGGAAAACGTGCGGCCACCGGCTGTTATTTGCGTTCTGTAGGTGCTGGTCAAACCGTGAACCATGCTCCGCTGGTGAGCGGGGTTCTTGTGAAAAGCATCAATATTAGTACCGATGAGCTGATCGGCGTTAAAGCCGGACAGCTCCGATTTCAAATCCGCTTCTGCGTTCTTCATCATCGCCAGCATGGTCTGATTCATATAGATGATGTTGAAATCCGCATCCGCGATCATCACATTCTGATCACAGGTCTGCAGGGCAGTCGCAATGCGTGAATCGCTTTCCCCTGCCGTACTTTGTACAAACCGTGTATAGAAGATCAAAGCCAGTCCGGCGAGACCGACAATCCCTCCAGCGTAGGCCCACAGGGGCCCAAAGGCCTGATACAATCCAAATGAACCAAATTGCACCACTGCGATGGCTCCGACCATGACGGCCAGACGGATCCACCGTTCGTTAAAATCAACATTAGACATCTTCTTCACCCTTTCTTCGCGCAACCGCGAAATATGAATCAACGGACTTGATCGTCCTGATTTTCGGCGATTGCACCGAACTCCTCACCTTGTAATAAACTTGATAACGAGAGGATGGCGACCATCTCCTCATCCAGGGCTATCAATCCCTTCAAATATCGCGCATCGGGCGATTGCCCGGCCTCGGGAACATCCTTGACCTGGCTCCGCTCCGTACTAAGAATATCTGACACAGCATCGACCAGCAGACCTACGATCTGCTCACCTACATTGACAATAATCACGACGTGCATCGGCGTCGCGTCTGTTTTCTCACCCCAAAATCTGTTTCTCAGATCAATAATCGGAACAACGATCCCGCGCAGGTTCAAGACCCCGCGCACGTATTTCGGTTGATTGGGCAGTCCTGTAATTTCCGTCCAACCCTTGATTTCACGGCATCGCATAATATCCACGGCGTATTGACCATCGCCAACGCGAAAACTGATATACTGACTTTCGTCGACCGCAGATTGGAGATGGTTCATTGCCAGACCCGTGGGGGCCAGGCCCGTATCCCCTGATGTATCAATTGCCACTGCTTCCATCACATGTTTCCTTCACTCAAACGGCAGATCAAACTGCCTCTGCTTCAATTTTGACAACATCTGCTTTAGACGTATCTGTCTTCATGATGTCTGCACCGGGATCCTTGCTGCCTCCGGAGCTGTGGAGAGTCACGCCTTCAAAACTGTCAACATCGACAATTAGCGCGACCATTCCGTCGCCCAGAATCGTGGCGCCGGAAACCCCCGGGATGATCTTGTAGTTCTCTTCCATACTTTTGATGACGACCTGTTGCTGGCCGAGCAATTCATCGACGACAAGGCCGATTTTCTTGCCTGACGCCAATTCCACAAGGACCACCAAAGCCTTGGCCGGATCGGTTTCCGCGCCCTTGACGTCAAACACCTGCGACAGGTGCACAAGCCGCAAGACCTCGCCACGGATATGCATAACTTCAAGGCCGTCCGTCAGCTTTCGAATTGAACCTGGTTCAGGACGCACCGTTTCGATAATCGTCGTCAGCGGCAGGATATATTTCTGGGTTCCAACTGAAATCAACATGCCGTCAAGAATGGCCAGTGTGAGGGGTAGCGTCAGAGTGAAGGTTGTCCCGACACCCATTTCCGACTCGACCATTGTACGCCCGCCCAGAGCAAGTATGTTCCGGCGCACCACATCCATGCCGACGCCGCGCCCGGAGACCTCGCTGACCTCTTCGGCTGTTGAGAACCCCGGATGAAAAATAAGTTCATCAACTTCTTCAGGCGTCAGGTTCTGGTCTTTTGCAACAACACCGCGCTCTATTGCTTTTTCAAGGACCCTGTCGCGGTCAATGCCGCGTCCGTCGTCTGACACCTGAATCAGAATTCGTCCTGAGCGATGCTCTGCGGAGAGTTTGATCGTCCCTGTTTCCGGTTTTCCTGCGGCAAGGCGTTCTGCCGGAGGTTCAATCCCGTGATCCAGAGAGTTCCGGATCATGTGCGTTAACGGATCGCCCAGTTCTTCAATGACGGTTTTGTCAACTTCGGTCGTTTCACCGCAGGTTTCGAGGTCAATTTTCTTTCCGAGCTTGGCGGACAGATCTCTGACGACCCGAGGCATGCGCGAAAACACCGATTTAACCGGCTGCATCCGAATAGCCATAACGCCTTCCTGCAGGTGCCGCGTCCTGAGTGCCAGATCTTCAAGACCCTGCAGTTCAACAGCCGCGCGCGGACCAAGAGCCAGGGAAATATCCTGAACGACCATGGACTGAGCAATCACCATCTCGCTAACCTGGTTGACCAATCGGTCAACCCGGTCGAGATCAACTCGAATTGAGGTAATTTGAGAGCCGGCTTTCTGTTTGCCGGACTTTGAAGCAGAGGTGGTCTTCTGCGAGACCGCTTCGGTTTCCGCCACCGCAGATGGCATCAACAGCTCTGGCTCTTCCACACTGGCTGCGGTTTCCGCATCTGTCTCGCGGGCTACACCCGCTTCCTCAGTAATCTCAAGATCACAATCATCAATGACAAACTCGAAGACCTCGTCAACATCTGCTCGCGAGCACGAACTTTCAAGCGTCAACAGCCAGTGAAAATAGGCATCCTCAACTTCCATCGTTCTGAAATCGGGAAGCTTCGTGCTATCAAGCACGATGTCCAGCTGCCCCAAAGATCGCAGCTCGCGAATAATCAGGAGGGGTTCATTGGCATGCCTGAATAATTCCGCCTTGGGACGGAAGGCGATCGAGTAGATCGTATCGGCGGAAGCAGTATCGTCAGAATTTCCGTCAGTGTCATCGAGCAGGTCTTCAGTCGCCGCACCGCTTGAGCTTTCACCATCACCGGTTCCTGACAACAGGTCTTCGAGAAGCGCTCTGACGTCTTCGTCTGAACCACCTTCAAATTCAACATCCTCTTCTGCCGCAGCAACAAGATCTGCCAACACATCACCGCCACGGATCATGATGTCGATAACATTCTGATTAATGTCTAGTTTGTCCTGGCGCATTTGATCCAGCACCGATTCAAATATGTGCGTATAGGCGACAAGACGGTCAAACTTGAAGGCGCCCGCGCCGGCCTTCATAGAGTGGACCGCTCGAAAAATGGCGTTGAGGTCTTCAAAATCGATCGCATCGACAGTTAGTGTGGTGACCTTATCTTCCAACACCTCCAGGAGCTCGCGGCACTCCTCGAAATACGTCTTCTTGAATATCGCATAGGGATCTTCATCAGGAAGATTTGACATTGTGGAAACTCCTCCTATGGACACACTTTGTTGACGACTTGCAGAAGTTTTTCCGGATCGAAGGGCTTCACTATCCAGCCTGTTGCACCGGCAGCTCTGCCTTGCTGGCGTTTCTCGTCATCCGTTTCCGTGGTAAGCATGAGGATTGGCGTCGCCTTGAAGTCCGCTTGCCCGCGCAGCTCCTTGACGAGAGTAATGCCATCCATAATCGGCATATTGATATCTGTTATAACAACATCAATGCGCTTGCCGGAAACCTTGGACAGAGCATCCTGTCCGTCTACGGCCTCCAGGACGTCAAATCCGGCGCCTTTTAGCGTAAAGGCAACCATGTCCCGCATGGTCTTGGAATCATCGACAGTAAGAATCAACTTGCTCATTTATCAGCACTCCACAAATCCAGTTCCGCAGCCAGGCCAAGATCAGAAAATGATCGGGCCATAACCTCTGACGGGTCTTTAAACACCACATCCACATTTTCCCCGGCGAAACTTTGGCGAGCCGCCACAAGTAGCTGGATGATCGAGGTATCCATCCGTTCCACCCCTGAGCCATCAACAGTGAGGCGATCCACATCACATGCAGCACGCAGAATCTCTTCTTTGACCCGCGTTGCGCTCGAAAGATCACAGTATGAAGGCAACTCAAAAAACCCTTTGGGGTCAGTCGCCTTCGATGATGCGTTTACGACTTTTTCTGTCGCTTCATTCTTTGCAACTTTAGCCACAACCTCTCCTGATCGTTATCAGCCGCTAAAAAGCCCCGTGAACTGGAAACCGGATATTTCAGACTCGGGGCGACTCCCTAATACCGTAGCTTAGAGACTAAACTACAATGCCCTTAAGATTGGGTTACGCACTGGCATTTCCATCGCAGATTATTCGTATGAAATTTTGTGGAATCAGTGTACTGATGCTAGTAGGAAGCCATCAAGTCTTTGCGCGAAAACGGCGGCGAGAGGTCGTTCTTCATTGCGTTTGACGATCAATCGCATTTACAAATCACTCTACACAATTCGCTCTGTAGCGCGCTCTGAGCCGCAGCAGGTGGGTGGTCAATGGAACTAAACCTGCAATCAAACAGGCTGGTCCTTGCCGCCGCAATCCCTGTGAGCTACCCCCTGGCCTGAAATTCATCCAGTCGCGCAAAGCCCTGAAACAGGAGCCCCTTGAAGGCTTCGTCCATTTCTGTTTGCCCGGCAGCTTCAATCATGACGCCTGCAAGGATCATATAGGTGGCCGTCCACGCTTCTTTAACGGCTGGAGTAAAGGCGGCACCAAGCCCCTGCTCCAATGTCCACAAAAGCGCAGTAGCGACGGTTTGATAGTGAGACTCCTTAACCCCGAATTTCGCATGGCTGGCCCCAAGAGCCTGTACCGTCGGTATAATCTTGTCCAGATTTCTCAGGCTGGACACCGAAACGCCCAATGTGGCCATTAACTTGCGACCCTGCTCAACCATATCGCCCTTAAAGAGGGGGCGCAGGGAGGGATCAAGCTCGAACAATCGACTGTAGAACAGGTCAGCGGCCTGCTCCTTGATTTTTGCCACCGCCTGAAACGAGGTTTCCACAAGATCGATTTGTTTCGGAGTCAAACTCATTTTATTGATCTTCCATAAACGGGACACAAACAGGTTTTGGGTCGAAAAATTGCCCTTCTCTACAGGTGGGCAGCTAATTCATTCTCGCTTTTTATATTAGATACTTAACAACATAATCGTGAAAAATCCGTTACGATCGGTTGTTGCGAATGCTTTGCAACCAGGACCGATCAGTAGCCTTTCTCGACTGCATTGTCAGCAGGGCCCGTGTTGCGGAAAAAGAGCCCTGCGTTGGATGCCATATACAAGGCTCCTGCGCGCGCGACATTGATATAGTTTTGGTGTGTAGCGTGAACTGGATCGAAGAGGCTACTACGGGATTTTACTGCCTTCTCAATCAACTCCACTCGGACGGCTCCAACCTCGCCCTAAATCAACAAGGGACGAAATGAGATCGACGGATACGACATTAACACAGCCTCCTCAGGCACGAAACAGAGGAGACTAATCACCTCCCGGCACATCGATGAATCGCAAAAGTACCAAAAAGTAGACATTTCAGATTCCGCTGCCTGACACGAAAACTCCTGCGCTCGATTGGAACGCCTAACCCTTTGATCTAATACATCTATCTGGAAAGAAAATGGTACCGCCTCCCTGACTTGAACAGGGTACCTCTAGATCCACAATCTAGCGCTCTAACCGGGTGAGCTAAGGCGGCACATCGTCAAAGATCCGGGGTCCGGACCACAAGGGGCAGCAAAGCCCCTGAACGGAACGGGACATTATCTCTTTGAAAACTGGAATTCAAGCGCCGTTTTCAAGAAAGAGATGGGCAATGGCAAAGCAGCGGATCAGCCAGTCTGATCGGACTAACCGAGCCGCCCTGCGACGGCTTCCTGAAGCTCCTTCAACAGGATCTTGCAATGGTCTTCCGAGCCGTCCGGCCTGGAGAACTCCGCAGCCGCGAAGGCAATGGCGCTCAGGTGGGGCTTGATCAAAGCCAGATCTCCGTCGTCCATCAGTCCTTCTTTCATTGCCAGACGATCCAGCGATTTTGCGATGTTTCCGACGATATCCAGACCGCAGGTGCCGCAGAAGGCATAGACCTGTGCTGCGAGCCTCGATAGCTCGCTGCGCAGCACTTTGTGATCGCCTGAGCGCTCCCTTTCCACGACGTCCTCAATCTGCGAAAGATGGTGTATCACCTCTTCCAAACAGTCACCCTTCATTGCAAGTGCCGCCTGTTGCGCCCTTTCCATGGCACGAGGTGGCAAGCCTTTGTCGCCGGCTTTGGACTTAAGCAGGTTAGGACGCTCAATGACTTTGAACGAAGCCCCGCCCTCCCGGCCGGCTTGTGGTTTTCGCTTCACCTGTGTGGTCATCATCTTCCCTCAAGTTAATAGTGGTCTTCGCGGTAGTATCAAAACCTGGCTTCCAGCTGCTCTTTCAGTTTATTGCATATCGGCTCATGCCCGCTCATCCGCCAGCGCTGGCATCAGTCAATAAAAGACACGTCGCGGCGTTCATCTTTAGCCCAGTCCGCAAGACTGGAACGCCGACGGTCTGGCCCAAAAAAACTCTTTGTCTCGACAAAATCCCGCGGCCGCTCGATCACCATCTCAATGCGTTTATAGAGCGCCTGGGGAGACACCGGTTTGGCCAGAAACTCTGTCGCCCCTGCCTGGCGAGCCGCCAGGATGTTGGTCATTTCTGTATGGCCTGTCAGCATGATAATCGGCACAAAACGGTTGGGGCTCTGATCATCGCTACGCAGCGTCTTGATGAATTCAACGCCATCCATAGGTGCCATATTATAATCGCATATGATGAAGTCCGGTTTGAGACTGGTGAGTACCTTTAGTGCAGACTCGCCACATTTGGCCGTGTGAACATCGGCAAATCCAAACGCCAGCAAGAGCGCGCGCAGGAGCTGCTGCATGTTGGTACAATCGTCAACGATCAAAACCGTCAATCGTTCAAAGTTATATGACATCTCAGCCCCTTCCGAATTTCGTGGTATCACCTGATACTTCGATCTTTAATCGATCTTTATTCGACTTTGATATCGTCCGGCACCTTCCAGAAAACTAATTCCGAAAATCCGTTTCGATTGAAATCGGTAATCTTTTGTTAAGGTAGTTTAGAAATACACCTACCCTCGCAAAAAAAACATATAATTATCAAACACTTACACCATTGCAAACAAAGTCAGATCCACTGACACATATTCTCTGATCCGGTTCACTTTTTGTAAATAAAGTCCATTTGATGCCTTGATCTGAACCGGAACATTGTTAACCCCAGGCCAGCGCTCCACCCGACTGTGCTACAATGGACCGCTGGCAAAGGGAGAGGAAAATGTCCGACCGCGATATCGTCGCTGAGACGAACACGAAAATCCGTACCGAATTCGTCCACGCTGGCGACCTGACCTTCGAGGTCGATATGTGTGGACCAATCGGCAATGGGGGCGACAGGCTCGCCATTTGCCTGCATGGCTTTCCAGAGCATTCCTTTTCCTGGCGTTATCAACTGCCGCTGCTTGCAAGGCTTGGCTACCGTGTCTGGGCGCCAAACCAGCGCGGCTATGGCGCCTCGTCCCGTCCAGAGGGCGTCGCCAACTATCATGTCGACAAGCTGGTGGAAGATGTCGGGCTGCTCTATGACGCCTCGGGAGCCAAAGAACTTACAATCCTGGCGCATGACTGGGGCGCCGTCATCGCCTGGGTCTTTGCCATCAAACAAACTCGGCCCCTTGCCAGGCTCATCATCATGAATGTGCCGCATCCGGCCGCAGCCGCCGCGCAGGGACGCAGCCTCGCCCAGCTGAAGAAATCCTGGTACATGTTCTTTTTCCAGATCCCGTGGCTGCCCGAAAAAATGCTCGGGCACCTTGCCGCCAGAGGCGTTGGCGATGCCATCGTCAACAGCTCCTGTGATCCCGATATGTTCCCGGATGATGTGCTTGACGTCTATCGCAACAATGCCGCCCGGCCCGGCGCGCTGACAGCGATGCTGAACTATTACCGCGCGCTCTTTCGTTTCAAGAGCCTGAAGGAATATGGCCACCCCGAAATCGCCAAAATCGAAACACCCACCCTGATGATCTGGGGTGAGGAAGATGTGGCGCTCGGCAAGGAATTAACCTTCAATACCGACAAATTTGTCAATGACCTCACACTGCGCTATCTACCGGGCGTGTCACACTGGGTGCAGCAGGAAGCACCGGACACAGTCAATGCCATGGTCGCAGCCTTCCTCACCGGCGAGGAAGTGCCTGAAGCCGGAAACCCATAAAACGCCAGGACCCACGAATTACCGGGAGAAGTCACTATGAGCGGGATTAATCGCCAAAGCGATGAAGGTGCATCGCTGCAGATCGGCCCCACAGATGAGGGCATGGTTCGCCTCTATATCGCATCCGACAAGATCGACCTGCCCATGGACTTTACCCCTGACGAGGCGCGTGAGATCGCCGAGGAACTCATGGCGGCTGCGAATATTGCTGCCAAATAGCCAAATTTGACGAAATCTTTCAGGGCCTCCCCTTGTGAGCGCTGGATTCATTAGCTTTGGCACCAACCGGATTCTCTGCTAGTTTTAGCATGGATGCCGCGCCCTGATGGTGCGAGCGGAGCCACGTGCCTGTTGAGGTGTGGGATAGTAAAAAGAGTGACAATTGAAGGCTCGGTAATAGATCGAGCGTGGCCCGCCTGGGTGTGGAGCCCGCAGGATCGCTCAATCGTCGCGGCCAATGCGAAGGCGCGCGCATTGTGGAATCTTGCGCCCACGACCTCCATCACCGGCTTCCTCTTCCCCGCAAAAGCAAAGGTCACACGCAAGCTTCACGGCGCCGCCGTTGCTCTGCTGGCTGGCGCCGACCAGGTTCAGGTCGATATCAAGCTGCCTTTCGCTCGCGAAGAAACCTGGCAATGCAGGCGGCTACGATCACAGGACTTCACAGATGGCACACTCCTGCTGGAAGCTCCGCAATATGCCAGTACCGACAAATCGCACGTTGTCGACAAGCCGGCTGACGAGGACGCGGACAGTCACTCAGTCTGGTCTGAAGAAGCCTTCAATGCCCTTGGTCTTCCCGTCATTATGATCGCCGCCGATGGCAAGATTATGCATCTCAATCACGAGGCCGACAGGCTTGCCCCTTCGGATATACTGACAGATGAGACAGGTGAGTTGTGGTCGCGTCCATGGCACTTCCGGGATTTCTTTTCCTCCCACGATGACGTGGATCACGCCCTGTCCGCCATGGCAGAAACCCACAGAACCGGCAGCGCTTCCTTTATCGCCTCGCTCATGGGTGTCCCCGGCTTTCCCGGCGGAAGGGTACAAATCATATTGCAGCGGGTGGGTGCAGGACTGGGCCAGGCACCGCTCATGGTCACCTTTCACAAACTCGCAGAAAGTCAGCCGGACGTCGCACTACAAAAACACGAGAGTGTTGCCCTTGATCAAGTGCATAAGGAAATATCAAGTCTTGGTGCAATGGCCTTTGAGCTCAATGAAAAAAACCAGATCATTTTCTTTACGCCGGAATTCGCCACATGGATCGGCAAAGACCCGCAGGACATCGGCGGCAAAAAGATCGCTGATCTGAGTCTGACACCGGCAAGCGGTGCCGCCATTTTGCAAATGGCCGGCGGCGACTGGGAAGATGGTCGTTATATGATCCGCCGATCGGACGGGACAATCAGTTCTGTAAAAGTTACATCCTTTGTCTTGCCTGCCGCACCATCGAACAAGATCAATCGCCTGTGCATTGCAAAAATCCTTGACGGCAACGAGGCACCGGGCCAGATCGCGTCGGTCGGCGATCTCACCCGCGAACCGGATGATATTGTTTCTCTTTTCCTTGAGGGCACTACGCCGCAGACCACCGCCGACGACAGGAACAATCTCGTGCGCCTCGATGACTGGCGTGAAGGCGAGGAAATCGTCCTGACCGGGGGCAGCTTTCGTGCGCTCATTGAAAGTCTCGATGCAGCCCTCATTGGTCTTGATGAAGATGGCAATATCAAATTCATCAACAAGGCGGTTGAGACCCTTCTGAATCAACCGGCCTCAAAACTGGAAGGCATGCCCTTTGCATCTGCCTTCCGGGCTGCATCAGCCGCCAAACTATCCCGCTTCTTTAATAACCCGCAAGGAGCGGAACAATCGACCTTTTCAAGGAGTGTGATCCTTGAGCCGGTGAACACGGCCAGCAAGAAAGATCATCTTGTCTTGCGACTTCACACCCTCAGGGAAAAATCTCCAGTCCGATATTGCGCCTTTCTCAAGCCCCGGCATCAAAAATCCGATACTCCGATTTCAGGCGTGCCCGGCGCCGCGCCTTCAACCAAACGCCGAGCCGATTTCGTCGCGCAGATCAGTCATGAGATCCGCACGCCCCTCAACGCTATTCTCGGGTTCTCAGATCTCATGCTCTCTGAAGGAATGGGTCCCATAGGCAATGAGAAATACAAGGAGTATATGCAAGATATCCACGACAGTGGGGAATTGATCTTGAATCTCATCAACGACATCCTTGACCTTGCCAAGGTTGATGCGGGTGGGATTTCAGTTGAGATGAAGGGCTGCAATCTTGAAACCCGCATCCGTCAAGCGGTTTCCATGACTTCAGCCCAGGCACAAGCCAAAGCCGTTACAGTGTCCGTTCAGGTTGCCGATCCCTTACCCATTATTTTTGCCGACGAGCGATCAGTCATGCAAATTCTGCTCAACCTCCTGGGCAATGCCATCAAATTCACCGGCAAAGGTGGCGAGGTGCGGGTCACAGCACAGCCAGGCGGTAAGGATCACGTCAGTCTCGTTGTCGAAGACTCCGGCGTCGGCATGACAAAGGAAGACCTGAAACGTGCCCTCAAGCCCTTCCAGCAGGTTGATACCGCCGCGATGATTGAGACCAGTCGCGGTGACAAGGGTACCGGACTGGGTTTGCCCATTACCAAGTCGCTTGCGGAAGCAAACAATGCCGTGTTCCACATTGAAAGTGAGCGCAACAAGGGCACGCGCATCGAGGTCCTGTTCAATCGGGCCCGCGCGGCCGCAGAATAGCCGATCGCATTTCCCCTCGGTAATTGCCTCAAATACGCCCGTATTTGCAGGTAGTCGGGTATTGAATTTGTTGTAGAATCAAGCTTCGAACGACTCGCTTCCAACGCTTTCAGGAGGAAATGTCATGGCCAAAGCCCTGAAATATTTCATTGACGCCCTTGTACTCCTTGTAGTGCTGGCACTCGCGATGCCACTGTTCATTCCCGCAGACGCCTACAAGGATCAGATCGTCGCCGCTGTCGAGCGTTCAACAGGACGCACATTGACCATCAATGGTGATCTGGATTTGCGGTTCAGGCCCGGGCTCGAATTTTCGATCCAGGACGCTACCCTTTCGAATGCCCCGGGGGCAACCGCCCCCCTTATGGCGCAAATGGATAGCATGACGATCGGCGTCGACTGGCGCGCACTCTTTTCACGTAAGATCACCATCACCAAATTCATCCTCGAAGATCCGGTCATCTCTCTGGAGATCATGAAAAACGGTAAAGCCAACTGGGAGTTTATGCCGGATGCTCAACCTGCCGCACAAGAGGATGGCGAGGCAAATGACACCGGCAGCGATACAGTAACCGGAAGCCTTGATGCCCTTTCATTTGGAGATCTGCAAATTGTCAACGGACAGCTTACCTGGCGCAATCATCTGGCCGGGCAAACCTATGAAATATCAAACGTCAATCTGAAAATCGAACTTCCCGATCTGAAAGGCCCTGTGAAAATAGCGGGCGACCTCATTTACAATAGCGAGAATTTTGACTTTGATCTGGCTCTCGGATCTCTCGAAGCCATTACATCCGGTGCACAGACCACCTTTGGGCTCGATCTGAAGTCGCAGCTGATAAAGGCCAAACTTGATGGCACCCTGACCGGTGGTCAGGACACTACAATCAAATCACATGCGCGAGTTGATGTGCCTTCAGTGCGCAAACTCGCAGCCTGGACCGGCACGCCCATAGCCTCGGAAAAGGGCTTTGGCCCCTTCACTGTAGAGGGGGACCTGAATGCGGCAGGACCGATCTACTCTTTTACCGAGGCAAAAGTGACGTTCGACGACATGAAGGCCGACGGGACCCTCAAATTCAACACGGCCAACACAAAACCTGTCGTATCCGGCACATTGACCGTCGACAAGATCGACCTGCGCCCCTACATGACAGAGACCGAAGCGACGGATGAAGACAGCGGTGATAAGGAAGAGCTGAAGTGGGATGACACCCCGATTGATGCTTCAGGCCTCAGGGCCCTGGACGTTGACTTTACCCTCAAGGCGAACGCTTTTTACTTTCAGGGTTATGAAATCGGCAATACTGAACTGTCAATCCGTGTACACAACAATATGCTGACGGCAACGCTGGATAAAATGGACCTCTACAAGGGAACAGGGAAGGGCACCGTTACATTTAATGTGAACGAGCCAGCCGCCAGAGTCGACGCCAATTTCACGTTTGTCGGTATTCAAGCGGGGTCCCTTGTGCAAGCTGCCGCCGACCGCGACGTTGTCGAGGGCATCGGGGACTTCAAATTCGCTATCAAAACAGGCGGAAAATCACAGAACGAAATGATGCACGGGCTTTCCGGCAACGGCGCTCTTACTCTGCGAGATGGCAAACTCAAAGGGGTCAACCTGAACCGTATGCTCCAGGTCATCAGTGCCTTCACGCCTGACCAGGCGGCCGACGCGACGGCCACTCAGGAAGGTGAAACACAAACTGCCGCCCAAATCGGTTCTGGCAAGTCCACTGATTTTGTCGAAATGGGTGGAACCTTTATCATCACAGGCGGCGTCCTCCGCACAAAGGATTTCGCCTTGATCAATGATGCGCTTTCCCTCAGCGGCCAGGGACAGGTCGGCATCGGCAAGCAGACCATCAATATGAAGCTCGCGCCCGGCCGCCGCGCCGATGACGGCGGCACGCGCTTGAAAATGAAGGTTCACGGCCCGTGGAACGACATCCACTACGGGCCTGATTTTGAAGACGTCATCAAGGGCGGCCTGCGCGACATTCTATCGGGCGACCGCAAGAAAGAAGATGGCCAGGCAGACAAGGATATAGGCGGCGAGATCGTCGACCAGCTGCTGGATTCCATTTTTGGTCCCAAAGGCAATTAGTCAAACGACACAACTTATTGATATTAAAAAGTAAATCACACCACTTTGCACATTAACCCTAACTCGGCGACAATGGGAACGGGTAAGGAGAGTTTCATCTGGAACTCTGAAAGTGGCGAGATCAATGAAAAACCCCGGAGGACAGCGAAGCTGTCTTAAATGGACTGTCGAGAGTTGCGTGGCAGGCGTGGTGATGGCCACGTTGCTGTCGCCAGTGCCGTCACGGGCGAATATCTCCATTGTTTCCGAAATCGAGACGCTTGCCAGTAATCGATCCAGTAATCAGGCCAGTGATCAAATCGACAATTTGCGATTTATTGACAGAACGCTCCTGACTGAAAAAATTCCGGCTATTGAAACTGCACCCTCGACGCGCCTTTCCCTTGAACGTGCCGACCTGGAGGCCTGGGCAAGAGACACCATTGGCGTGGCAGAGGCCCGAGGGCGGCTTACAGGTGCGGGCGTAGCAGTCTTTCGGCCCGAAGGTTCTGTCATTGTAAAAGGTTTTGGTTACGGCGATTTCGAAAAACGCGACCCGGTTCATCCGAGTGTCACTTATCTGCCTGCTGCACAGCTAGGAGACCTTCTCGTCGCCGAGTTACTTGTCGAACTCGAAGCGACAGGACGTCTGAATCTGGGTGACAGAGCCAGCAACTACCTGACACGGATCGCTCTTCCGCCAGCATACCGCCATCTCACTATCCGCGATCTCTTTGGCTCAGAAACCGGCCTCACAACTTCCATACGCGGCACACACCTGGCGCCAGGCCAAACCGAACCAGAGGCGCTCGGCCACATCAAATCAATGTTGAATGAAAGTGCGCCTGAACGACAGAACGGCGCCCCGTCCTCGCCTCTGGCTTCCGCTCTCGCTTCGCTCATAGTAGAAGACGTAAGCGGTCAGAAGATCGAAAAAACTCTGAGCCAGCGGCTCGCCGACAAATGGGGTGCGACGGCCTGGTTCAACACCGCCGGATCGCGGCAACCAGGGTACACATCACAGCATCACCGGATTTCACGATTTGGCGAGACAGAGCGCATGGAACTTTATGCGACATCGCCCGGATTTGTGGCCTCTCAGGGAATTTATCTGACCCTGAACGACATAACGCGAATTTTAGCGAGTCAACTCAAAGGTCTCGAAGAAAAATCCCCTTTGACCGAACGGGTCGTTGCTCTCACCTTTGCGCAGAAGACGGTTGACGGCACCGCAGAAGGCGAACTCGATAACATCGAAATACTGCAACTGCAGGGGAGTGTGAACGCCAGCTCAGTTCACATTGTACTTGTTCCGGACCTTGAGATTGGCCTCGTCGCCGTGGTCAACTCTGCACCGCGAACAGTCGATCTTGCACCAGGCAGAGGCAAGGAAAAAATTCTCCCGCCTTTGAGTGCAAGCGATATCGTCGAAAATTTTCTTCAGACCTTTATCCCATCACACAAAACGACTTTGGCTCTACCTTCAGAGATGGACCGCCCCTTCGAGGATGTCTATACGCAGACCTCGCGCGCGCTCATTGGCTCTGACACAGTGTTGAAAATTTTCTCCCCGCTGAGCAAGAAGTCCTCTGTCAACGGATTGATGGTACTATTTCTGTTATCTTCTGTCCTGCAGTTCGCCCTGCTGGCATCGGCGCGCTGGCCGACCGTGACGGGCGGGCAAAGAGCGGCCAAGTGGCTCGGCATGGCATCAGTCGTCACCATGACCGCCGCCCTGACCTTACCGGTTGTGCTTCTCGTCATAGGGCACAGCAGAACGCTGATTGATCCCCTTTATCTGATTTCAAGGTGGGCCTTTCCGATTGCCGGCCTGATGGCCACCGTGACCCTGATGACCTGCCTCATCGGCTGGAAACAGAGCTTCTGGGGCGATGAAGGTGACGGATTCAAGAGACGCTTGTGCTTCACGGCTGGTTCCCTGGGTGTTTTCGGCCTCGCTGTTGTCTCCTGGCAACTTGACCTGATCGCTCCGGTTTTCTAAACCATACAGCTATCCCGCCCAAAGTCCTGGCCACTGCATAGCCTCGGGAGCGCCCTGAAAAGGAAAATCATGAGACACTTTCTTACCCTACTGATTGGAACACTCTTCATGTCTGCACTATCACCGGCGTCGCCACCGGCAAATGCCGATGACACCTCTCCCCGACAAGGCGGCGACCGCGACGGCGCGTTCTTTTCGTCTCGCTCCCCCGTCCTCGCCATGAACGGGGCCGCAGCAACCAGGCACCCACTTGCCTCCCAGGTTGCTATAGACATTCTCAAACAAGGTGGCAGCGCCATCGATGCTGCTATTGCGGCAAATTCGACGCTCGGCCTCATGACACCGGTGGTCAACGGTATCGGCGGCGACATCTTCGTCATCGTATGGGACCCGAAAACCGAAAAGCTCTATGGCTACAACGGCTCGGGCCGCGCGCCGATGGGCCGCAGCATGGCGCAGATGCAGGAAAAGGTCGGCGACCATACCGAGGACGGCTTTCGCACTGTCCCCGCCTACGGCTCTCTGCCTGTCACTGTGCCAGGTGCCGTTGACGGCTGGTTTGCCCTCCACGAGCGATTTGGCAAACTGAAGATGAAAAAGGTTCTCGCACCGGCGATCCGTTACGCCGAAGAAGGATTTCCGGTGACGCAGGGTATTGCGCCAGGCTGGGGCCGCTCGATGGCCAACTTCACCTCCGGTGAAGCCCCATTCCTCGAGGAATACGAAAATGCCCGGGCAACCTATATGCCAGGCGGCAAGGCCCCCGGCATTGGTGATGTGTTTAAAAATCCGGACCTTGCCAACACCTATCGCATCCTCGCAAAAAAGGGCCGCAAAGCCTATTATGAAGGCGAGATCGCCAGAACCATCGATACCTATATGAAGCGTATCGGCGGTGATCTGCGCTATGAAGATCTTGCTGCCCACAAGGGCGAATGGGTCGAACCGGTCAGCGTCAACTATCGCGGCTATGACGTCTACGAATTGCCGCCTAACACGCAAGGTATTGCCGCCCTTCAAATGCTGAACACTCTCGAGGCCTACGACCTGGCATCTATGGGTCACAACAGCGCCGAGGCGCTCCATTTAATGGTCGAGGCCAAGCGCCTCGCCTTTGAAGACCGGGCAAAGTTCTACTCCGACCAGGCGTTCGCAGATGTTCCTGTAAAAAGTCTGATTTCAAAACCCTATGCCGATACACGGCGCGCGCTTATCGACCCGAAGAAGGCCATGACGGAAGTAACGGCCGGGGATCCGCAAGCCATCGAAAACGGCGACACGATCTACCTCACCGTTGCGGACAAGGATGGCATGATGGTCTCACTCATTCAGTCGAACTATCGCGGCATGGGCTCGGGTCTTGTTGCCGACGGTCTCGGCTTCATGTTCCAGGACAGGGGGCAACTCTTTTCGCTGGATGAAGATCACGCCAATGCCTACGCGCCGGGCAAACGCCCCTTCCACACCATTATCCCAGCCTTCGTGATGAAAGACGGCAAACCTCTCATGAGTTTCGGTGTTATGGGCGGGGCCATGCAGCCGCAGGGGCACATCCAGGTTCTCGTCAATCTGCTCGACTTTGGCATGAACGTGCAGGAGGCTGGCGATGCCGCCCGCTTCCGCCATTCCGGATCAACCCAGCCTACCGGCGAGCAGCGCAAGGGAGTCGGCACGGTGAGCGTTGAAGCCGGTGTTCCCAAAGCGGTTCGTGAGGCGCTCATTGCTATGGGCCACAACGTTGAGGTCGATACGCGCGCTTCGGGCTATGGGGCCTACCATGCCATTTTCAGGGACCCCGTAACCGGCGTTTACCATGCCGCATCAGAAATGCGTGCGGACGGCCAGGCAATCGGCTATTAGAAGGCCCGGAAATCGCTCCACCAGCGGACAGGGCCTTTCGGCACCATCCTTGCTGATTGGAACATCAACCAGGGCCGCTGATCGGATCAGCGGCCCAACAATGACCCTTTTTGTTTCATAGAGGCACAGAATGAATAGAGCTGACCGGCGCAAGACCGCAAAAACCAGTAAAGAACGAATAGACGAGTATAACGAGGCCGGACGTCAAATGATGATGCCGGGCGGCGATGCCCGTCAGGCCCAAAGCCTTTTTCGTCAGGTTCTTTCTGTGGATCCAGGCGATGCCCATGCAAACCATTATCTGGGCGTGATGGAGATGTGGACCCGTAACTACAAGAAGGCTGAAGAACTCTTTACCCGCTCTCATAATAGAGACCCGCACAATTCAATGGTAGCCAACAATCTTGGCCTCGCATTGCACGAACAAGGGCGACTCGCCGAGGCTATGGCTGCGTATGAAATAGCTCTCAAGTCTGATTCGAACAACGTGGAGGCCCGGGTCAATTTAGCCAGAGGTCTGCTGCAAACCAACCAGCGGGATCGCGCACTGGCAGAAGCACAAAAAGCGGTGACCATGAAGCCTGAATTCGGAACAGCGCAATTTATGCTGGGTACCATTGCACAGGAAATGGACGAGATCGAACTCGCCAGAAATGCACTTCAAAAAGCCGTAAGTCTCATCCCGGGACACAGGGAAGCCAACTTTCGTCTCTGTCGTTTGGAATTTGATCCTGCAGATCCGGAAGGCTACCTCAAACCTTCAGCAACAGCTCTTGAAGCCAATGCAGACAATGCCAGCGCCGCCCTGACCTGGTCAGAACTCCTCATGGGCGCGGGCAAGTTTACCGAAGCAAAAGAGGTTCTCGAAAAACATGTTGGAACAGATGCACTGGCCGTCAAATCAGGTATTCTGACCAACCTGGCCAATGCCTATGCCAATCTCGGTGACTATGACACTGCAATCACATGGCACAAGAAGGCGATAGCCACCGACATAAATGACCCGGGGAACCGCTTGTTTTACGGCCGCACCTTGCTGCAATCAGGTGACTACAAGGCGGCAGGTGAGCAACTGTGGAAGGCAAGGCAGGGATCACCCTTTTCCCAGGACCTCATTGCCATGTTGATGCTTGCGCAAAAGCTTGCTGGTCAAACCGATGCCAGTGTTTCAGATCCTGACGATCTCATTAGCGTTTCCGCTCTTGAGCCCAAAGAAGCCTGGTCTTCCGTTGAAGACCTGAACAAATCTCTTTTGAAAGATCTGGCCAGCATTGAGAAACATAGCGTTCATCCCTTTGACAAAAACCGCCGCCATGCGGACAGTATCTGGGAAACAGTCCTCGGAATGCAAGACGTTGAGTCGATTGCTTGTCTCAGAGATTTGATTCAGGAGAAAATTATCAGCTACGTTACTGATATGCCGGATGATATGGACAATCACCCACTGTATGGCGGCAAGAAATTCGGGCCCGGCCCCTCAGGATCCTTCGTTGAGACAGTTAATAATTTCGAGGATTTTTCCTATGCGATTGACCAGCAGGGATGGTTCCGGATGATTTATTTCATTGATGTCCCGAAGGCCTGCGACGATGGCGACAAAAGAGCCGGTTGGCTGCGGTTTGGCGTTCCACATTTTGATACTGTGAACACCGGTAAACCCGACCACGAAGTCAAGCCCGTCGCCGGTCAAATAGTCATTTTCCCGGCTTTCTATTGGCACGGGTTCAACGCAATGATCGCCGATGAAGAATTGACCTTCCTGTCCGTTCAGGTCAGAAACGCAGTCACATAGAATGGGTGCATTCGGTGTTTGTGATGCAGAACCGATGAACCAAGGTTAAGCCTGGCATTTGCTGGTAGAACCTCGGGATCACCGAAGAAAAGATAAACGAGGCACTGGTTGAAGCCCGACTCAAGTTCGGTCCGAACAACTGAATATGAAAGGGCCGCCGTTTTCCGGCGGCCCCATTAGTCAAAACGACTTGAAGAAGCCCAAAATCACTTTTCTACTTTTGCGTCTTCGTCTCCTTCATCCAACTCAAAATCAAATTCCAGTTCAATTCCATGTTCCTTGAGCTGTTTGCGCACGTCTTCTTCATTGTTACCTTTGATGACAATAACCTTCTTGTGTGCACCCTCATGCTTCACAGGTTTATCGCCTTTCACGATGAAGACGTACTCTCCATTGGATTCAACGGTCTCGCCGTGATCATCGTCGTATTTCACGACCCATTTATGCTTTTTGCGGTCAGAGCCAGCATGACCAAAAAAGTCATGGTCGCCCATTCCAGGAATACCATCGGCCTTCAACAATGCCAGTTGCTCCTGCACCTCCGGCGATGCCGCATCTCCTTCTATATGGATGGGCTCTTCGCCATCCCGTTTGACAACAATACTGACTTTCCTTTCCGCATCACCATGATCACCATCGACCGTGACAAAGATTTCATGATCAGTTTCGGATGCCATTTGTGTTGTTTTACATCCGGAAACAAAAATTGCCCCGGCTGCCATTAGCGCTATTGCAATACGCATAGTGAACTCCTTTGTTGCCCCATACCGGTGTGGATAGTGTCCTCTGGCATCTTACGAGATCCATTCCGGAGTATTAACACGTGGCAATCTGATCCGCGCTTTTCCTATCTCGATTTTGCGCCAATCTCTTTCAAGTGTTAGCTTTACCATTGAGCCAGTTGATTCGACGGCCAAAGACCGAGGCAAAATGAAAAAAAACAGGTGTGCGGCTTGCACAGGCACGCGTGACAATCCCCGAACGGTCACCTCTCTGTCGATAAGTGGATTGGCGCTTTTTTTCATCGTGTGCCTTGCCCCCTTGCCGGCCTTCGCCGACGACGCCGCTGTTCTTACCATCACACCCGGCATCCTCAGCCTGCTTCCCGCTATCATCGCGATATCCTTTGCCTTTCTCTTGCGTCAGGTCATCCCTGCAATATTCGCCGGGCTGTGGGCCGGGGCTATCCTGACACACGGCATAAGCATCAAGGGCCTGTGGCAAGGCCTTTTGGACAGCGTTGGCGTCTACATTCTGAATGCCCTGGCCGACAAGGATCACATGTCAATTATCATCTTTAGCCTGATGATAGGCGGTATGGTCGGTATCATCAGTCGCAATGGCGGCATGGCCGGTATCGTTCGCAGCCTGTCCGCCATCGCATCGACACGCGAACGTGGACAGATTGCGACAAGCCTCCTCGGGACGGCGATATTCTTTGATGACTACGCCAACACAATGGTCGTTGGCAATACCATGCGCCCCATCACAGATCGCCTCAAAATCTCCAGAGAAAAACTGGCTTATCTGGTTGATTCCACCGCCGCGCCGGTCGCGTCCATTGCCCTGGTTACAACCTGGATCGGATTTCAGGTCGGTCTGATTGATGATGCCACAAGGGACCTTGACGGCATTACGCAGAGCGGTTACGCAATCTTCCTGAGCGCCCTTCCCTACGGGTTCTATTCAATCCTCGCCATTGTCTTTGTCTATCTCATAGCTGCCAGCGGTCGTGACTTTGGTCCCATGCTTGAGGCAGAACAAAATGCAGCCACGTCTGTTCCTGGATATGAAGGCCCCACTTTTGAAACGCCCGAAGCCCCTGCCAGAGCAATCAACGCTCTTCTGCCACTAGGTGTTCTGATCCTGGGAACTCTCGCCGGGATCTATTGGACCGGAAAGGCCGGACTGCCAGAAACAGCGTCCTTGCTGGACATTATCGGTAACGGCAACTCTTATCAGGCGATGCTTTGGTCTTCCACTCTTGCAGTGATAACCGCCATTGCCATGTCGCTCGTCACGCGGAGCCTCGCTCTTGAGGAGGCCCTCAATGCCTGGATGGAAGGCCTCAAGGTCCTTGTTCCGGCCATCATAATCCTGACCCTCGCGTGGTCTCTTGCCGGGGTCAATGAAGCGCTTCATACCGCCGAATTTCTCTCGACAACCTTGTCAGGCCAGATCGCGCCAGCTTTCTTGCCAACCTTGATTTTTGTTCTCGCCGCAGCGATGGCCTTTGCGACAGGGTCCAGTTGGGGCGTTATGGGTATTCTCATACCCCTTGCTGTTCCTCTCACATGGGCGGTTCTCGCGCCGACCGGCGTCGATGTCGCCAGCAGCCCGATTTTCCTTGCAAGCACTGCAGCACTACTTTCCGGCGCAGTATGGGGAGATCATTGTTCGCCGATTTCCGACACGACCATTCTGTCATCAATGGCGTCAGGCTGCGACCACATCGCTCACATCAAGACACAGATCCCCTATGCGCTCACAGTTGGTATTGTCGCAATCCTCGCAGGCTCATTGCCGACCGGATTCGGTGTGCCGGTCTGGCTCTGCCTCGCGGCAGGTGTTTCAGTGCTTGTCGGTATTATCACAGTCTTTGGCAAACCGGCGAGTATCCGCGAAGCAGATCAACCGAATAATTGATCAATTTCATCCTGAGACTGAGCATCTGAAGAGCCGTCACCGCTTTCTTCTCGATTGGACATCTCGGAAGAGCCGCCGGGTTTCAATCTGGCATCCTCGGAACCGCTGTGAATGATCGCATTGAGCTCAGACAGATGGTCCTGCATTTCGGCTTGCGCACTATTTACAATAGTGCGGGTTTGATTATCGAAGGTGCCGTCGGCGGCGCCTGCGTTCATCAACACATCCAGGACTGAAAGAATAAGACTATCCAGTTGTGAAACCGCACTTTCAAATCGTGTGCGAACTTCTGGCGACGCCATGCCCCAGGCCTTGATAACAAGATCACGCGCGACAAATCCGCTATCCTGAAAATGCTCCACATAGGTCGCCGGGCGCCATCCTGCAGCCTCTTCCATGAGGTCGGGCATATCCAATGCCATTTCCAGCAACATCACGATTTCATTAAAGTGATTGAGATAATCGGTCGCAAGGAAGCTGTCCGGATTGATATTGGCTGCAGCCAATTCAGATCGGAATACCTCTTCCTCGGATGTAAGCCTGTCTTCCACTGCAATCCACCCCTGGCCTTCCGGCGCACTTCTAGCTGTTCTCAATCTAGATCAAGAATGATGACTTTCAGTTAACAGGTGGCAGAAGGACACCAATTGTGAGGTTTTATGATCTCAAAAACAACTCTGAAGGACCGAGCAGGCACTCGATAGAACCTCGGGTGGCAGGCCGTTGGCATCAATTCTGTTCCATGTGACTTCGCCGGCTCCTCTGGCGAGTTGATCGCAAATGACCTGTCTGTCCGCGTCTGAAACATCTGATGTTCGTGCTGAGACCCGCTCCATAACCAGGTCCCTGTCGGCCTCCAGCCACAGGCCGCAAAAAGGAATCCGTCTTTTTGCGGCAATATCTTCGAGCTGGGCGCGGCGTTCATCATCCAGAAATGTTGCATCGACAATCACACTAAACCCGCTTGTCAAGGCACGATGAGCATCGCGGCAGAGCGCTCGAAAGACCCGCTTGTTAACCCTGAAGGCGTAGGCCCCTTTCGGCAAGGGTACGAGAGCGGACTGATGGAAAAGATGCTTTCTCACGGCATCACTTCTGAGGACAATTGCCCCTGCATGTGAAAAATTCGACGTTGCCACTCGGCGCGCCAGCGTCGACTTGCCAGTTCCGGAAACACCGCCGATCGCAACAAGCACCGGAGCGGAGCGTTCAAGAAAGGCTCCCGCAAGATCGAAGTAAGTCTGGGCCGCAATCTTGTCGGCAGTATCTGCGTGCGAGGACTGAAATTCCAGAGCATGAACCATAGCGCGCACACCCGCGCGCAGCGACATGAAAAGAGGAAGAACGTGCAGCCCCGAATAATCCCCGGTCATTTCCAGATAGCGATTGAGAAGCAGGTTGCCAAGACCAAAGGCACGAGCGCAAATCAGATCCATGACCGGAAAGGCCAGATCATACATCACATCAATTGAGGAGTACTCATCCCCAAACTCAATAGCATCAAAGGGTGTCGGACGTCCGTTTATAAGGCAGATATTACTGAGATGAAGGTCCCCGTGGCACTGCCGAACAAACCCTGCTCGCCGCCTTAAATCGAGACGCCGAGAATGGCGCTCAAGCTCCACCTCCATTGCTTGCGCCCAATTTGCGACGGACCCTGTCGAAAACAAATCCCCGTCAAACCTCGACAATGTTTTAACGAGACCTTGAAGCGTATGTCTTACCGATTCTCCTCCACCAAACTCCGGCCGCCATTCAGAACTCAGATGCAATTTCGCAATTTGCTCGGCTAGATCTGAGATCAAGGTCTCCTTGAGGTCGTTTCTGGCATAAAGACGATTGAACAATGTTTGGTCGTCGAAGCGATTCATCCTGACGATATATTCGACGACCTTGCCATCGCCGTCGAACTCAAACCCGGTGTCGCAAGCCGTAATGGCTGAAACACCGAGATATATTTCAGGGGCTGTCCGCCGGTTAATCTCTACCTCGCGCTCACAGGCCACCCGCCGATCTTCCAGTGTGGTGAAATCAAGAAACTCCAGCTTGACAGCTCTTTTCAGTTTCCAGGCAAAAGCACCAACAAGAAAGACGTGGGATATATGGGTGACAATGTGTTCATCGGGTGCCTGGCCAAAAGCGCCGCCCCCGGAGAGGAATCGGATCACATCACCCTGGCGAACAGGAGCCTCAACACCTGATGCTTCGTCGGGACGATATTCCGCGCTCTTCAATTTTCGGTGACCCTGTCCCAACGCAACTCTCCGATCCAATATCCAGGACCAACTGCCGAAAACCTTTTCGCGGCCTGCAGATCCTGCGTCATATCCCCGGGGCAAGATCTGAATTAGAGTACCAAATGGCGAAAAATAAAAGTCCAAAGCGTTCAAAGATCTATGGCATATTGCCGCGGAGCAACCTCCGGCATACTCGGTTTTCGCTAAAGACTGCGCCCTTGCAGAGATTGAGTTTCATTCTGATTTCCACCGTCACAAGGATTAACCCTATGACCAAAACTATCGATTTCCAGGTCAGGCGTGACAATATCGCCGTCACCCGCACAGTTTCCTTAACAGGCCAGTCAGAAGCCGATCTGACCGATGGTGAAGTTCTCCTCCACCTCGACCGCTTCGCTTTTACCGCCAACAACATCACCTATGCGGTGGCGGGCGACATGATGTCTTATTGGAATTTCTTTCCGGCCGCGGACGGGTGGGGCCGCATTCCGGTCTGGGGTTTTGGAGATGTCATCGCATCAAGACACGGGAGTATTGAGGTCGGCGCGCGCTACTACGGATATTTTCCTATGTCGACACACCTGACCATCAAGCCGGACCGTGTCACCGATCAGGGCTTTTCCGATGGCTGCGATCACCGCAAGGATCTCCATGCCGTTTACAACCAGTACACAGCAACAACAAACGATCCGATATACACCTCCGCAAGCGAGGACCTGCAGTTGCTCTTTCGACCACTCTTCACAACTGCTTTTCTGATCGATGATTTCCTTGATGACAATGCATATTTCGGCGCTGATCAGGTTATCGTTTCAAGCGCATCAGCCAAGACAGCCTTTGGCACCGCCCGCCTTCTGTCCGCCCGCAAGTCCTGCCAGGTCATCGGCCTGACGTCGCAAGCCAACAAGGACTTTGTGACCGGCCTTGGCTGCTACGATAAAGTCGGAACCTACGAAGATGTTGAAACTCTTGATACTGGTGCAGCGGCCGCTTTCGTCGATATTGCAGGTAATGGGTCGGTTCGCGCCCGGCTCCATCATCACTTCAAGGGCAACCTCAAATATTCATGTACCGTCGGCGCCTCGCACTGGAACCAGGGCGCGGACACCGGCGATCTGCCCGGCGCAAAACCGATGCTCTTTTTTGCTCCCGCGCAGGGACAAAAACGCAATCAGGATTGGGGCCCCGCCGTCTTTCAGGAACGGTTCATGGCCGCATGGATCGATTTCACCGGGTTCATCGCAGACCAGATCTCCATTGACCACGATATCGGTACCGCGGCGATCGAGACCCTCTACCAGGCCATGCTGGCAGGCAATGTTGCGCCCGATCACGCGCACATCGCCGGCTTTGATATTGAGAGCTAGTCCCGCCCTGGGTAGCTCGCACCCATGCCGGCGCGAACATCGTTTTGCAGACCATAGGCCGGGATTGGATAGCGCAGACCGTTGCGCGCCAAATGCTCAAGACCGTCGATAACCTTGGGCAAAAAGTGCGGCGGCAACGCCATAAGAAGCTCATCCTCCATCACGCCGCCATAGCGCCGCTCCGCAAAGCAAGGGATCGAAAGGCTCGGCTCACCCGTCGCCCGCGCTCGGCCCCAGGAATCGGCACAGGCACTTTCACCGACACAGCCCCATTCCAGTTTCTTGTATCCCGTCCACTGCAATCCGTTGATAAAGAGGATCATCTGCGCCGGGGTTGCGTAGATGAGACAAATGTCCGGTTGGCCAAGGCGGCCAGCCGCGAGCGGCGAGACCGCCATCGCTTCAAATTGCCCGTAGGGCATCACATCCATCGCCGCCTGATGGGCTGCGGCGTCTTCCGGGCTGTCATACCAGACCCCGGCATAGTTGGCGCCCGCCTGCCACTCCTCATCCTGCGCTCCAAGACCCAGCACAGCGGCGCACTGCGACCCGACAAGATCCTTCGCTGTCACACCGACCGTCCAGTTGAGCCTTGCTGCCTGGCCGACGATCTGATCCGCTGCGAGGATATGATCGGGCCGTCTTAATTTCGGGACAGTGGCCAGATCACTTTCCTTCTCGAACCACTTCATGCCGATCGGCGTGGTTCGCAATCGGAGCAATCGGTTGAGATCATCGACCAGAGCAGGCCATTCATAGGCATCCGGATTTAATTCAGTATCGGCGGTCACAGGCTTTCTCCCTTGCATCATTCTTGATGAAGGCATTAAAGGCTGCATACTCCAATCAAGCAACAGGAAACGCTATCAACTTCCCGCACAAGAAAGCCGCCAGCGCGTGGGCGTCCGGCGGCTCTTGTACAAAACTTGGAGTATTGCCTATCCGACCAGGCGAACGATCTCTGCAATATTTGAGTGCAGATTGGTAACGACCTGTCTGATTTCATTTGTTGCATCGGTTGTCTGACCTGACAGCGCCTTGACTTCATGGGCAACCACAGCAAAGCCGCGCCCCGCATCACCGGCCCGCGCGGCCTCAATCGTCGCGTTGAGAGCAAGAAGTTTAGTCTGGCTTGCGACCAGGTCAATCTTCTCGGCGACACTCCCGACCCGCTTAATCTCAGCCTGCAGCTGTTCGATTTGGCGGCGAATAATCTCAAAATCCTGAGTAGATTCTTCTACATTCTTACTCGTACTCAACTCCATTACAGCCAGCTCCTCTTGTTGTTCATTTCTATATTCGTTTGCAGCTTCAATCATTACCGTGGCCAACAAGGTATAGGCCGCAAGCCACGCATCTTTGACCTCATCCGTAAAGGCATCCCCCAGCCCCTGTTCCAGGGTCCAGATCAGCGCCTGGCCAACAACATCATAGTGCCAGTCCTCGACGCCGTACCCGACATGGGAAGCCCCAAGCTGTTGAACAGTCGGCACGATTGTCTCAAGGTCAGTAAGGCCCGAAACTACAGTTGCCAATGCCGCCATCAGCTTTTTGCCCTGCTCTGTCACATCTTCAGGAAACATCGCGCGGGTCGAGGGTTCGATCTCAAACAGCCGACCATAAAACAGATCTGCTGCTGCTTCCTTGATTGGTACGACAAGCTTGAACGTATCCTGAACAAGAGCAATTTGATCGGCTTCCATAATTATCCCCTTCTCTATCGATCCTCAGAAAACCTCCATTTGACTGGACATCTCCTTCATCGGATCAAATATCCCACAGAGAAATTAAAGCCCAATTAACCACGCCTGCAAACTTGAAAGTTGCTGTCAAAAAATACCTCACCGGAGCGAAAAAAGCCGTCGGCACCATGGCACCGACGGCTGATATCTCGGGAAAAACCCGGGATCATCAGGATAACGTTTATGATGCTTGCGCTTCTTGTTGGCTGCGGTGCTCGTTTGCAGCATCAGTCATAACATTGGCAAGCAACGTATAGGCCGCAAGCCAGGCGTCCCTGACCTCAACAGTAAAGGCATCGCCCAGACCCTGTTCCAGGGTCCAGATCAAAGCCTCACCGACCACACCGTAGTGCTCATCCTTGACCCCGTACCCGACATGGGAAACGCCAAGTTTTTGTACCGTCGGCACGATTGTCTCAAGGGCGGTAAGGCCCGATACCACAGTCCCCAGCGCCGCCATCAGCTTCTTGCCCTGCTCCGTCACATCTTCAGGAAACATTGGCCTCACTGAAGGTTCAAGTTCAAACAAACGATTGTAGAAAAGCTCTGCAGCAGTTTCCTTGATTGGCACGACCAGTTTGAATGTGTCCTGCACAAGGGCTATTTGGTTGGCTTCCATGAATTTTCCTTCCGGTTTTGCAAGGCATCACTCCGCACGGATGCCTCATCTTCAACCTTCAGGAGATCACAAAAAAATTAAATACAAATTAAGTGTCCAAACTTTTTCCCGCCCAATGCCCAAAGCAGGCAGCCCCGAGGCCGCCAATCTCGTTCTTCCTGGAAGTTAAATAAGTCTTTACTATTGCTGCGGCATCGCAGGGATGCCTTCGGCGAGCTCGACCCAGTTCTGTTTACTGTCACACCAGACATGAAACTGCGGTGCAAAGTCGCTCGTGTCGTCAAGAGTTCCCGTTTTTAGAAAGGCCATTCCAGGCTGGCCCGGTGTTTCCGAATAAAGCGGCGACCCGCAGGTCCCGCAGAAATAGCGTTTTACCGTTCCGCCGCTCGTCGTCGCGCTGTCCTCATAGAGCTTCGGTTCTCCACTGGTAAACTTGAGATCGGACCCTGGCACCGCTGACAGGGTCGAAAAGGCCGATCCGGCCTGTCTTTGACAATTCTTGCAATGGCAGATCCCCGACATTACCGGGTCGCTTGCCAGTTCATATTTCACCGCACCGCAAAGGCATTGTCCTGTTTTCCCCGTCATCGTCATCTCCCTGATCAAAATGTATGAAAGTTTCTGTGGTCGCTATCCCGAACGTCCTCGCGCGGCCTCAGCAATCATCAGCCAGAACCGGGACAGTGTAAAGCCGTCACATCGCGAGGGTTTCCAGCCCCTGGCGCCTTGTGAAGCCCCTCATATGGTTCTACACTCAAACGAAACGCATGAAATACAAAGACCACGGGAGACATTACCATGAGTGACGTGACAACACGGGACGAAGCCGCGCGGGAAAAAGCCTTTTCCATGCCGCTTGAAGAGATTGACGTCGCACAGCCACAATTGTTCAAGGACAATGTCATGTGGCCCTACTTTGAACGCCTGCGCCGCGATGCCCCGGTCCACTACTGCAAGGATAGCCAGTTCGGTGCCTATTGGTCGGTGACCAAATACAAGGACATCATGGCGGTCGATACCAATCACGCCGTCTTTTCGTCTGAATCCGGTCTCGGCGGGATCACCGTTATGAACGACCCGGACCCCGAAGATGATTTTAAACTGCCCATGTTCATTGCCATGGACCCTCCCAAACACGACGCCCAGCGCAAGGTCGTCAGTCCGATTGTCTCGCCGGAAAATCTGGCCTCAATGGAAGACTTGATCCGTGGCCGCGTTGGAGAGATTTTCGACAATCTGCCGGAGAATGAACCCTTCGACTGGGTTGATCGGGTGTCGATTGAACTCACCACACAAATGCTTGCGACCCTTTTTGATTTTCCGTGGGAAGAGCGCCGCAAGCTGACCTACTGGTCCGACATTGCAACAGCGGACGAAAATTCCGGTCTTATCGACTCAGAAGATCACCGCCGTGAAATCCTTATCGAATGCCTCACCTATTTCACCGAATTGTGGAACCAGCGGATCAATGCCGAGCCGGCCGGTGACCTTATCTCCATGTTGTGTCACGGCGAGTCGACCAAAAACATGGAACCCTTTGAGTATCTCGGCAATGTCGTCCTGCTCATCGTTGGCGGTAATGACACGACCCGCAACTCGATTACCGGCGGCTTGCTGGCGCTCAACCAAAATCCGGACCAGTTTAAAAAGCTGCGCGAAAACCCTGATCTTGTGTCCAGTCTTGTGCCCGAAATCATTCGCTGGCAAACCCCTTTGGCGCATATGCGCCGCACCGCCCTTGAGGACGTTGAACTGGGTGGCAAAACCATCAAAAAAGGTGACAAGGTAGTCATGTGGTATGTCTCGGGAAACCGCGATGAAGAAGCGATTGAAGATGCTGACAAGTTCATCATCGATCGCAAACGACCCAGACAGCACCTGTCATTTGGCTACGGCATCCATCGCTGCGTCGGCAATCGCCTGGCTGAAATGCAGCTGCGGATCGTCTGGGAAGAAATTCTCAAACGCTTCGAAACCGTCGAGGTTCTGGAAGAACCAACCCGTGTCCTGTCATCCTTCGTAAAAGGCTATGAGCGAATGATGGTGAAAGTGACGCGCAAATAGGTCGATCATCTGGAGCCGAACCTTATGACAACACGGCAAATTGCACCCTTTGGCTCGTGGGCGTCGCCCATTGACGCCGAAAAGGTCTCCGCTGCGGGAACCAGCATCAGCACGTTAACCGCTGACGGCGAATGTCTCTACTGGCTCGAGGCGCGACCTCTGGAAGGTGGCCGCAGTGTGATTGTCGAGCGCTCACCGGGCGGCGAGACCCGGGATGTCACTCCCGAAGGCTTCAATGCGCGAACCCGTGTTCATGAATATGGCGGCGGGTCTTATCTGGTCAGCGGCGGAACTGCATATTTCTCCAACTTTTCGGACCAGTGCCTCTACGCCCACAAGATCGGCTCAGCACCCCGGCCCTTGACCCCGAACAACGTCGACTTGCGGTTCGCAGATCCGGTCATCGACAAAAGCAGAAACCGGATCATCTGTGTCCGCGAAGATCATCGCGGATCCGGCGAGCCGGTCAACACGCTGGTGGCGATTGATCTGGCGACAGGCGGCGAAGGCAGCATCCTCTTTGAGGGAACCGATTTTATTTCCTCGCCGCGCCTCAGCCCGGACGGCAACAGCCTCGCCTTTGTGACCTGGGATCACCCCAACATGCCCTGGGACGTAACCAGCCTTCACGTTGCGGCATTGACGCAGGTCGGCGGCATTGCCGACATCACCGAGCTTTCCCAACCTGTCCCCGGCGCCGTCAGCCAGCCTAAATGGGCACCTGACGGAAAGCTTTATTTCGTTGCCGACTGGTCAAACTGGTGGAACCTTTACCGGTATGAAGAAGGTCAAGGCATCCAGGTTCACACCCATGCAGCAGAGTTTGCCGCGCCAGCCTGGGTCTTTGGTCTTTCAAACTACACCTTCAGATCGCCTGATGAAGCCATCGTAAGCTATGCAAAAAATGGCCTGTGGCACCTTGGGGCGCTTGTCCTGGCCTCCGGTGAACTGACTGAAATCGGCGCACCCCACGCCACCCTTGGCAGCTTCGTGCACGCAAGCGACAGGGTCTGCTTTCTCGCCGACGAGGTCGACACCTCCACCCGCATCCTCGGCCTCCGCGAAGACAATTCCATCGACACAATCCGGGAGCCCGCATCCACCGGCCTGGTAACGGGGACAATTTCCCGCCCCGAACCGGTCTCCTTTCCCACCGCTGATGATGAAACCGCCTACGGCTTTTTCTACCCGCCTGCAAATGAAGCCTTTCAAGGGCCGGACGGTGCCCTGCCGCCGCTCCTCGTCAAGGTCCACGGTGGGCCAACATCGGCAACCTCATCGGCCTTTGGTTTCAAGACCCAGTACTGGACCTCGCGCGGCTTTGCCATTCTTGATCTCAATTACCGCGGCTCCACTGGTTTCGGTCGCGCCTTCCGGCAAAAGCTTTACAGATCCTGGGGCATAGTCGATGTCGAAGACGCCAATGCAGGCGCGGCATATCTTGCAAGCAGGGCCCGTGTCGACGGATCCAAACTGGCAATCAGCGGCGGCAGCGCCGGCGGGCTGACAGTGCTTAACAGCCTCGCCCATCACGACACGTTTTCTGCCGCTGGCAGCTTCTTTGGCGTCGCCGATCTGGCTGCCCTCGCGCAGGACACCCATAAATTCGAATCTCGCTATTGCGATCTTCTCATTGGTCGCTATCCCGAAGACATCGAAATCTACCGAGAGCGCTCTCCAATCAATTCCATCGACAAGATCAAGAAGCCGCTTCTCATCCTGCAAGGCCTTGAAGACCGGGTCGTTCCACCGAGCCAGTCAGAGGCCGTATTCGAAGCTCTCAAGAAAAACGGTATTCCCGTCACCTATATCCCCTTTGAAGGGGAGCAGCACGGGTTCAGGCGCGCCGACACAATTGAACGCGCTTTGTCCGCCGAGCTTGCCTTTTATGGCCGCGTCTTCGGTTATGAACCAGCCGACCGGATTGAAGCGATTGAGATCATCAATGCGGACCAGCTGGATTGAACGACCGGCATCCTCCTGACACCGCACAATCCCGCGGCCTGACAAGAGGCGCAATAGTTACCCTCCTGCACACGCAATCTAGAATTATTCTGGTCTGGATAGAGCGCGCTGACCCTTCATGCTGCGACGCTTGCAAATTCTCTGTGAGTCAGACTTAATTGACGATCACGTGAGCTTTGGTCAGAAGACGGACAATGGGGAGAATATATCATGGATCGCAGAGACTTTTTGATGGGCACCGCCGCAGTCGCCGCACTGAGCGGGTTGACCGCCTGCGGACCGGCGCCGCAGGGCACAGTCAAATCATCAAGCATCGCCGGACTGGACGGTCTGGGTGTTGCCGAGAAGATCAGGCTTGGTGACATCAGTGCGAGGGAGGCGGCCGAAGCCTCGATTGCAACCATTGAAAAACTGAACGGCAGCATCAATGCGGTTGTCACACCGATATTCGAGCAGGCCATTGCAAAGGCCGATGCCGGGCTTGGTGAGGGTCCTTTTGCCGGGGTTCCCATCCTCCTGAAAGACCTTCTCGACTACAAGGGCGTGCGCATGACGCAGGGCTCCAGGCTGATGATGCAGAACGTATCCGACTGGACACCGCCATTTGTCGAAGCGCTCGAGGCGGCCGGGGTCAATATTCTTGGCAAGGCCAACACACCGGAGTTCGGCCTGCTTGCAACAACAGAATCCCTCGCCCTGGGCGCCTGCCACAACCCCTGGAATCTTGAACACTCGACAGGCGGCTCGAGCGGCGGTTCCGCTGCAGCCGTTGCGTCAGGCATGGTTCCCTTTGCCCAGGCGAGCGATGGCGGCGGCTCGATCCGCATTCCCGCATCGTGTTGCGGCCTCTTCGGCTTAAAACCAAGCCGGGGAAAAATGAAACAAACCTCCCTGGAGCCGATGCCCGGCGATATCGGCGTGCGAAATGTCGTCAGCCGGTCCGTTCGCGACAGCGCCATGTCCCTTTCCATTACCGAGGAAAACGAACCGGGCGCCCTGCTCGCGCCAACCGGACTTGTTGCAGGACCGTCGTCGAAGCGCCTCAAGATCGCCTTCAACACAAAGAACTACTTCGGTGATGAGCCTGACGCAGACGTCAAGGCCGCAATCGAGGAAACAGCAATACTCTGTGCCCACATGGGCCATGAAATTATCGACGTAACAACGCCTGTCAGCGGAGAAGAGTTCATTGATCGGTTTTTGACAATCTGGGCTTCAGGCCCGGCCCAGCTAAAGGCCATGGTCGAGCAGCAAACCGGAAAATCCGGGGAAGAAGCAGGACTTCTCGAACCGTGGACCCTGGGACTTGCTGATTTCTTTAACGCCAAACCAGCCGATGCCCTTGCCACAGCAGTCGCCTATTTCGGTGAAGTCACAAATCAAATGACAGCCTGGTTCGCAGATTACGACGTCTGGCTATCGCCTGTTCTGAACAGCGCACCGCCGAAACTGGGAGAACAGAGTCCCGAGGTCCCGTTTGAGACACTTTACGAGCGCACCATCCAGTATGTCTCCTACACGCCGCTTCACAACGTGACCGGAATGCCCGCGATGTCGGTGCCCTTGAACCGGAATGCCGCCGGTCTTCCCATCGGCAGTCAATTCGCCGCGCCGCTCAATGGTGAAGGCACATTGCTCGCCCTGGCCTTTGAGCTGGAGGCAGCCAAACCATGGGCTGACAAATGGGCCCCTCATTCGATCATGGCCAGCGCGTAAAATACAAAGTAAGGAAACCGGGGCGGCAAAAGCCAAGCTTCGCCACCTCGGTTCCCTTAAGTTACTTATACTCTCAACGAACGGCTATTCTTTGCCCTAGACAATAGACTTGTAGGCCGCAGAACGCAGCACGGTACAAGCCTGATCGGCAGAAATCTTCGCCATCAGATCCTGATAAGGCATATTGCGTTCCAGCTTGTCGGCAAACTTGCCAAGTTCAATCACATTGTCAAATTCGCAGGCATAACTGATCTTGCCATTCAGCTCACCAGTCGTCTGACGCCTGACATGAATCCGTGCACCTTCCTTTTCCTGTAGCTCCCTGATGTCATGAAGCTGAGAAATCAAGGTTGGTAGTTTCACCGGAATTGGGTCCAGTGTTGTCACGTGGATGGCCCCGGATTTCAACGTCTCGGAATTTTCAAGTCCGGCAACCTCCACAGCATCAAAGGATGCCACTTGCCGAGCGGCGGCAGTTGCCGTCGCCAGACGTGTAAATTCCTGCCATTCGCGGTCTTCCTCTCGCGTTGTGGTATATTCAGCAAGGGCTGTATAGTTATCAAATTCAAGCACAGCAGAAAGAAGCGTTGGCGGCGCACCAATATACCCCTGCAAGCGATGAACCTTGGTGCCGAGGCGCTCGGCAATGCCCGTCCCCTTGATAAACAATTCAGTAAAGGCGGCGGCATGGCCGGGAAGTGCTTCAAATGCGGTACCAAGAATAACTGTCATGATAGTGACCTCCGATTATGTTCGGATGATCCAATCGATCCGAACGATTGAAAACACAGGGTGACCCGGGCTCAAAAAGACCGGTTCTCCTCAATATACTGATGCATCAGAAGGTCGGGACTGTATCAGCCCCTCTGGAATGAGTCTCGAAAATTCAAACTCTTTTCCGACCAAATTCACATTTTACACATTGTACGGACAATATATTCCACCGCAATGAAGCAGCGTGTTGACCAAGCGCTCGGGATGATTGAGAATCAAATACGAGGCATCTCTATGACGATGGAAAAAATCAACCGGACGACCACAGTCACTCGGCTCTAATCCACTGCGTTATCAAATTCTGACAGTTTCGGCTATTTGTGCCCAGTCACAAAAAACGCACTGAGCGGCATTTCTGCCGGGTCTTTGCCGAACTCCGCTTCCATGGCATCCCTGACTTTTTCAACCATTGCATCCGGATCTCCCCCGCGCATCCTGATTTCCTCGCCGATCGGATTGCCGTATATAAACCCCTTTGCAAAGGACTCTTGCGAGGGAATTTTCTTTTTGATCTGCTTGCGCTCGACCTCCACGGAGGAAAATCCGGCATCGTTCATATCCCGCTTCATCTCTTCGGCGTCGTGATAGTGAAACGGCACCTTGTAGAACCCGGGCGAATCATCCGGAAATGCCTCCTCCACCACCCTCTGCCCCACTGCAGCAAAGGGATTGAAGGCATGCGAGTCCCAGGCATTGAAGAAATAATGCCCGCCCGGCCTCAATATCCGCAGTACCTCGCGGTAGGACTTTACCTTGTCCGGGAAGAACATCACCCCGAACTGACACACCATCACATCCACCGAATGATCTTCAAACGGGATCTCCATGGCATCAATCGTCTGAAAGGAAACCGCTTCATCTGCTTTGAACTTCTGCCGTGCAACTTCGAGCATTGGCTCGTTCAGGTCACTGGCGAAAATTTCGCATTCTTGCGACACGCCGTCCCTGAGAAGGCGTGTCACCACTCCGGTGCCAGTCGCAAGCTCAAGCACACTCTTTGGCTCTCGCTCAATGACCAGCTTCGCCAGATCCTGTGCATAATCGATGAATATCACCGGGACGAGGGCGCTGTCATAGTATTTCGGTACAGAACCTACAAAATTGGAATTCACATCACTCATCGCAAAGACCTCCCCTACCATTTCTCTTTGAACGGACGCACATCAACCTCAAATGTCCAGACACTTCTGGGCTGTACGTGCATGTTCCAGTAAACTTCGGAAATAGCATCAGGGTCAAGCGACCCATCCTCACCCAGATGATCAAGATAGGAAGCAAAGCGTTCGCGAATGCGCGCGCCGTCGATTGCGCCGTCAACTACAACATGGCCGACATGAACCCCTTTGGGTCCATAGTCCTTGGCCAGAGCCTGCGCCATGTTGCGCAGCGCCGCCTTGGCAGAGCCGAAATGAGCAAAATTGGGCCGCCTGCGCATCGACGCCGAGGCGCCGGTGAAGAACAGCGATCCACCGTTCTTCTCAAGCTGAGGCAAGGCCGCTTTGGCCGTCAGAAACCCGGCCAGAACACAGACCCGCCAGAAGTCCTCAAACGTCGCCGCATCGAGTTCCTCAAAGGGGATCGGCATGTTGTTGCCGACATTAAAGATGGTCGCCTTCAACGTGCCTTCGGACGACGCATGGGAAAAAAGGCTCTGAACGTCAGCCTCCACTGTCGCATCGCACACATAAGAGGATGCCGAACCACCCACAGCTTCAATTTCACTGACAATGGTCTGCAGTCGCTCTTCAGTGCGCCCTGAAACAAGGACATGAAGCCCGCCCCCGGATCCTCCTTTGGCGAACCGGCGAGCGATAGCTGCACCGAGCCCATTCGATGCGCTCACTCCCACAACAACGGCAATTTCTTTCACAATCAGCCTCCCTCTCCATGAGTTCACTCCAGTATTGAGGACAGGCCCCCTGAAAACAAGGGCAAGCAAGAAGACTTGCGGGCGCGGTCCAAAACTGATTGTGTCCAGCAAGGATAAACGCCGCAGAGACCACCAGGAAACTCTACACATTCCCGATCGCGCCCAACCCGACCAAAGTCCGGCTTTACCTTGCCGAAAAGCAGGCCGCAGGCTGTGCCATCCCGGTGGAGATGATCGAAGTGCACCTGGGCAAGGGCGCGCATAAGTCCGAGGCGCATCTTGCCCGCAACCCGTTCGGAACTCTGCCGGTCCTTGAACTGGACGATGGCCGCTTTATCACTGAGTCGCTGGCGATCATCGAATATCTCGAAGAGCTCAACCCGGAGCCATCCATGATCGGCGGAACGCCGGATGACAAGGCCCTCGTCCGCAGCCTTGAGCGCACCCTTGATCTGGGGGTCCTCATCTCCCTTGGCCGCGCTGTCCACGCAACAAAGTCCCCCATCGGCCATCCCCCTAATCCGCCTGTTGCCGAGGCCGAACTGGGCAGAGCCAGAGAGGTACTCACCTGGATCGATGGTCTGCTGGCAGATGGCCGGCCCTTTGTAGCCGGGGACCACCCGACCATCGCCGACTTTACCCTTGCCGCAGGTTTGCAGTTTGCCCGTTTTGGCGGGCTGGCTCTGCCTGGCACCTTTCCCAATGTTGAACGATGGGACACGGCATACCGCGCCCGTGACGTCGTTCAAACAATTTTGATCGGTTAATCAGGAAACACCATGTCAGACACATCCGCACTTCAGGCCCGCATCGCCGAACTTGAAATAGAGCTCGCCCATCAGCACGAAACCATTGAGAGTTTGAACCAGACGGTGACAGAACACTGGACCAAAATCGATCATCTGTCGAAAATGCTGGATCAAATCGTCAGTCACTTGCGCATCCAAAAACCGGGCGCCGACACCGAAGGCGGCGAACCACCGCCGCCGCACTATTGATCCACAATTTTATGTGAATTCTTCCAGCGGCTCGAGCCCGAGCGCCTCGCGGTACGTATTGTGATAGTGATGCAGCGCCGGCTCGTTACGCCCGAAGATCACATAGTCCTGCAGGCCTGCCTGAAGCGCGCGCTGGGTGGTTTCGCACACTGCATAGTCTTCCGCTTCGATAATGTCGCCAAATCCCTGAGCGCGACCTTCCAGCGTGACATCACCGGATGCCATGGCTTCTGGCGTAAAATAGAAAGTGACGCGCGATATGGATCGATTGGGGTTTTCCGGATCGGGGTAAACCCGCACCAGGGTGACGCCTTCTTTTCCGACGTTCACCTGAATATTCGGAAACAGATAGTAAACCGGAAAAGCTCCATCAGAAATGTGCCAGTCTTCCTCCGGTCTGTCCCGCAATTCATCGATAGTCTTGACGCAAAGGATCATCCGATGATTGCGATCAAACCGGTCATAACATTGAACATCGCCATGATGCAAACTCCGGCGCAAGACCACCGAGCAGGGCATCTGCATCAATAACGCCGCCCGGCTTTGGATGAACAAAGAGGAAACCGTATTTCTCGACCGCTGGCAGTTCGATAAGACCGTGACAGCTTTTGTCGATCTCACCGAAGTGCTCCGGTTCAGGGATCGCAACAAGATCGCCGGACGTCGAATAGGTCCAGGCATGAAACGGACATGAAAATATCTTCTTCCTGCCCTTGCGCGCAGGTTCCACCATAGCACCGCGATGGCGGCAGGAATTGAGAAAGGCTTTGAAATTACCCTCCTCATCACGCGTCGCCACAACGGAAACGCCAAAGTCATCGACGGTAACGAAACTGTTGGGCTCCGGCAGATCACCGGACAGGCCAATCACTTGCGGATAATCGCGGAAGAAGGTTTCCCACTCCTTCGACGCCATATCAGGGCAGGTGTAGGTGCTCGCCGGGTTCTTCAGCATGATCCCGGCATCTACATTGACACCGTCATCGAGCTTCTGCCTCAACTCCTTGAGCAACCTGACCTGTTCGCCATGTTCCATGCAGAGCCTCCCTGATTTTCCTTGTTTCGAAGCATTCTAGCCATCATCATCCTCAAAGAACAAGGCCGCCGCGAAGCAAAAAGAGGAAAGAACAGCCCATGCATGAGTTTGAAGCCAAAATTGAGACGCCAGACGGGGTGCTCGACACCTTCATATGTCATCCCGAAGAAGGCGGCCCCCATCCGGCGGTCATTATCTATATGGATGCCCCGGCGATCCGCGAGGAACTCAGGGACATGGCCCGCCGCATCGCCACCGTCGGCTATTATGTGGCGCTGCCCAATCTCTACTACCGGCACGGCACCGAGCACACTTACGGATTTGAGTTTTCTAAAATGCGCGAGCCCGGCGGCGAAAAGCACGGCGCGCGTATGTTCGAGCTCATGGGGTCACTGTCCAATGCCAAAATCGTCTCCGATACGCGGCCGCTGCTGGACGTCATCCGAGCTGACAAAAACACCAAAGACGGTCCCATGGGCTGTGTCGGTTATTGCATGAGCGGTCAGTTCATCGTCGCCGTGGCGGCAGCCTACCCTGATGACTTTGCCGCAGCGGCGAGTTATTACGGCGTTAGTATTTTGACCGACAAGGATGATTCCCCCCATCTCGCCGCTGACAAAATCAAGGGCGAGCTCTATCTCGCCTTTGCAGCAGACGACCCTTATGTGCCACAGGAGGTACTCGACAAATTACCCGGGATCCTTGAAGAAGCCGGCACCAACCACCGTATCGAGATCTATCCCGATACAGAACATGGCTTCGCCTTCCCCCAAAGGCCAGCCTACAACAAGGCGGCAGGAGAGCGCCACTGGGAGCGCATGTTTGCACTTTTTGACCGAAACCTGAGATCATAGGGAACTAAATTCCCGCAGGTAACAGGATCAAGCGAAAAGGTGAATTGTCGGAACTTACTTCGCCAGCACATGCGCCAGAGAGACCGCGCCGATGCCGAGCATATGGGCGAGGCCAAGCTTCGCGTCAGGCTGCTGCCGCGCGCCCGCTTCGCCGCGAAGCTGGCGTGTGATCTCGGCGACCTGGCCGACGCCGGTCGGACCAATGGGATGCCCCATGGAGAGAAGCCCCCCTGACGCCGAAACCGCGCAGGACCCGCCAATATCAAATTCTCCCGCCGCCACCGCCGCCGCGCCCTGGCCCGGTTTGGCCAGTCCCATAGCTTCAATGTAAAGCAGCTCCTCGACCGTGAAAGCATCATGCAGCTCCAGCACATCAAGATCATGGATCGAGATTTTGGCATCATCGAGACACGCCGCCATGGTCTCGCGGGTCAGCTCCGCATCATAATCACCGGGGGTATCGTAGAGCCGCTCCGACTTTTGCACCGAGGCCGCGATGCGCACCGCGCGGCTGGCATCAAGCCCCATATCCTTGATCGCGGCTTCGGAGGCGATAATCACCGCCGCCGCACCTTCTCCGATAGGACAACATTGCAGCCGCGTCAGGGATCCGGAAATCGCCGGGCCCTCCATCACCTCTTCAAGGGTGCGCTCCTTCTGCCGATGGGCATAGGGATTTTTCGCACCATTGCGTGCGTTCTTGACGGCGACGGCCGCAATCTCCTCAGGACTCGCACCGGACCTTTGCATATAGGCATCCGCCAGAAGCGCAAAATGCGTGAACGGAACAATGCGGCCCGCATCAAGGGATTTTATACCGGTCTTTGACGATGCAACGTTAAACGCCGCAGGCTTGTCCACACCAAGCGCCAGCGAAACCTCCGAGAATCCGGCGGCCACATCCATCGCGGCCTGACGCACGGCGCTTGAGCCCGTCGCCGAGGCATTCTCGACCTGAGTCATGGGAATACCTGTCCCACCAAGGTGGCGCAGCATGATGCGCGTTGGCGCCATGCCGAGAAAAGCATTGCCATGATAGACCGAGCCAACCCCCGCCCAGGGCATGCCGGCATCGTCCAGCGCGGCGCGCACCGCCGTCAGTCCCAGATCAACGAACGTAGTCTCGCTCATTTTCTGGTAGCGATGCAAGCCAATGCCAACGACATAGACGGGACGGAAATCCTTCAGTGTATTGACCATGTATCAGCCCTCCCGCCCAAATCTAAGCTCGGCGCGTGGATTGTCCGGATCAAGCTTCGCGTTCATCACGATCATGCCGGCGACCCGGCCGCCGTGGACAAGCTCACTCTCGTTCCGCTCAACCAGCGTACAACGCACCGTCGGCCCATCATCAAGCTTGATCGAGCCAACCACAAATGGCGCGTCGATATCCTTGCCCCGATGGAGATTGACCGTGGCGAAGGCAAGCAAGGTTCCCTTTGCGGCGAGGGGCCGGGCGACCAGATCATCCCCCGTGGCGCCGCATTTCTCGCAGCCATAATGCTGTTCCGGAAACGCCAGATGGCCGCATTTCTCGCACGCCACGCCCTGAAGTGTGACCCTGCCATCAGCACTCTCGCTGAAAAGCGCGGAGCCTTTCGATCCATTTCCCGTCATGGGACCTCCTGTAACCGGCTGTTCTTTCTTGCCGACAAGTATCGCCATTCACCGGCAAAATGCAATGCGCAGGGATCCAGCCCTGATGCACCCTCAGCCATCTTCCCACGCCAGGTTGGCCACAACAATCTTTTCGCAGACCCGGCGCCGCGCCGCGCTGTCCAGCGGCACAGACCAGTCCGGACCGATGGCGGCAAGGTCCGGATCTGCCGGATCGAGACCCAGCTCCCCCATATAGGCGGGACTAGCGATCAGGAACTGATGCATGTAAGGCAGAATGATCCCGCCGTATTGCGCCTGCGCCTCAAGCGCCTCGTCATGGGACCGGCACCACACGTTAGTCAGGATTTCGCACCGTTCCGGACACAAGAGCTTGCCGAACCCTGCCGGCTCGTCTTTCGTCAGCACCTCGACCGCATGGCTCCAGCCGTTAAAGCCGTGGCCCCGGGCGATCACCTTCAGACAATAGCGCCGCTGCACGGCCAGGACAAGCGCCTCGCCGTCAAGCTTGCGCAAATCGGGCAAGCGCCTGAGCCGCGCCTGCGCCTCGGGATCCTGTTCTTTCAAATCTCGGTGTAAAATTCGTGCGCGCGCTTTGAGCGTGCTGACGATGTTCCCACTAGGGTCAACATCAACCATCTGACTTCTCCTTACGGAGGATCTTCTTCCCGCTCCCATCGATCCCGGCGTAATAAGAGTTCAAGTCCGGATGATATCGAATGTATCGTTCAGGGTGATGAGACTTTCGGCGGGCGCGGCGCCCCTGAGCACCTGATGCAGCGCTCTATAGGGGACCGGAGGCCTCGCCGTCAAGCCTTTAACTGACTACCCCGACTGGCAAGGGCTCAGTCCCGCGCCGCATCCATATGCTCACGGAGCTTTGCCAGAAACGGGATTGCCGCCCTGAAGTCCTTTTCAGGAAAGGCTTTGAGCAGGTCTTGAAGCAGGGGTGACAGAACCTCCAGCGCCTCGCTCCTTGCTTTGGCTCCGGTTTTCATCAGAAAAACCTGCTTGCCGCGCCCGTCGCTCTCGTCGGGCCGCACGGCGACAAAGCCGCTCGCCTCCAGCTTCGCCAGCGTATTGGTCATCGCCCCCCGGGTGACCTGAAAGGCGGTGGCCAGGTGCGACGGGCTCTTGCCATCGCCGAGCCGCGCCAGATGGTTCAGCACCGAGAATTGCGACACTGTCAGACCATGCGGCATCACCCGCTCAAAGGCGTTCGACGAAAGCTGCGAGAGGATCCCGATCTCGTTGAAGAAGGTGAAGAGAGCCGGATCTTGTGGAGGTTTGGTCATGGTTTTTTCCTTTCTCTAACTATTGTCATCCTCGGGCCGGACATAGTCCGGAGCCGGGGATCTTCTAACAATAGAATTCGCTGTGAGAAGATCCCCGGCCGCGCTCCGCGCGCCGAGGATGACAGGCATTTGACTAACGCACTCTTGTCTCAATTCTCCACCTTGGCGTGCCCGCAATCTCCGGGCCATAGCCGAGCCGTCCGAACATCTGCACCCGCGCGCCGCTTGCCGCCTTGTCGGTGACCCCGAGTTCGCCATGCAGCTCGGCAAAGAGCGCCGCCATTTCCGGATATTCCTGCAGCGCCTGACTGAGCGGATGGATGCCAAGCCCGAGGCTCGTCGCCTTCAGGTTCAGGCGCAGCCAGTTCGCCCCGGCCCGCAGCTGGTCGAGCCGCGTATTAGCCCCGGTCTCCAGCCAGACATAGCCCATGGCGCTCGCCATAATGGCTTTGAACATATCAAGGCCTTGTTTGAACGCCGCCGAGTTCGGGTCGGCCATTTGTTCGCGGGTCAGCTGACCGAGCAGCGCCAGCCCCTCAAGGAAAAACCCGCCAAGCGCGATGCCATCGGGATTGGCGTTGATCTCCGCCTTGCCGATACGCATCAGGTCGATGCTTTCCTGCATCGTGCGCGGCGTGATCGATTCCATATGATGACCGCGCCATGTCAGATCGCGCAACCTCTCGACCCGCACCGGATCGTTGGTGCTCCCGACACGAACAGTATCATCCGTCACGGTAACAAGGTCCGCAAGCACCGCATTGCTCACCGAACGGGCCGTGTCATAGGGCACCTTGAGCGAGCGGCGTGCCAGCACATGTTTGAAAAGCAGGTCAGGCGCCGCCTCCCCTGCGACGAACCGAATATGCGCCACCGGCCGCGCGTCGAGATTTCCGCCGTCAAACGCTTCTGGCATGCCTTCGGGGAACGGCGTTATGTCTGCAAAGAAACCCTCTTCCGCCGCCGCCATGCGCAGCAGTTCGAGGAAACAGCCCAGCCCGATGGTGATCTGCCGGTTCGGCGGATCGGTCTCAGGCAAAAGACGTTCAAGATCGCAGTAAAGCGTCGCCTCGCCAGGGGTATCAAGATCCACCATCCACGGCTGCCGGTTATGAGGATTGGGCGCCAGAATAGCATAGCTAAGCGCCCGCATGCGCGGATCGGAATAACCCACCCCGCCTGCCAGCTTCCACGGCGCCAGCGCCTCGGTCGGCGTCCGCGTCGCCGCAAATCCGTACCCGGAAGCCCCGACAACAACCGCCGAACCCCCGACAATCCTTATAAATCCGCGTCTTGTAGTGGACATGTCCCTCGCTCCATATAGTTCAATATTAAACCACTATAGTTTAATATTGAACTATTGGCAAGTTAAACCAATAATTGCCTTCTTGACTCTAAATTCCAATACAGCTTCTATTTGCTCCTACCCACAAGAACCCTTTTACATACACATCTCTCACCCAGGAATCCTATATGAACGCCAAACCTTACTTCGACCTTCTTCTCATTGTTCCATTGGAGGAAGAGCTCGAGGAAATTCTGAAGGTATTTCCACACCTAAGTGATTTGTCGACAACAGAGCGATTGGTGGTGACCGTAGACTCCGGTGACCCGAAGCTTTCGATCTTATTGACTCAACTTCCCGCGATGGGGAGGAGCGAAGCTGGCGACGCCACTCGTGCAATTGTCGGACAATATAATATAGGCATCATAGTCTGCATCGGAATCGCGGGAGGGTTGTCAAAGGATCTAAGGCTCGGTGACGTATGCTACAGTGAAAATATTCTGGATGTTTACGAACAAAGTTCCGTGACCGACGCCGAGGATGGTGACGGGATTACAGTTCATCTCAGCCCGAACCAATTTCGGACACCGCGACAAATCACCATCGCGCTAAATTTCCTCAGATCCAATCCGGAAATTAACTCGAAGTATAAGGAATGGCAACAAACCAGTGAAAATCAAGCAAAGGCGTTGCTAGGCGACTTGTCCGCGGAAACAACTGGAACCCACACTCCGAAGAGCAAAAATGGAAACCTTGTATGTGGTGCTGTTAGCAAGAGTTCAGCATACAATGCCAAGCTGAAAGCAATGGACCGGAATGTCTTAGCAATTGAAACAGAGTCTGGTGGTGTCTTCGAGCAAGCTGAAAAACACAATATAGCAGCACTGACCATCAGAGGCATATCTGACTTAGCGGACTCAAACAAATGCTCATTAGAAACATCCACAAAGGGAGTCTATCGAAAGATCGCCGCCGCAAATGCGGCATCGTTCCTTCGGTCTCAGCTTGCAAACCATTATTTTACAGACCTTTTACAAGACTTCCGAAACAAGAAAGATGGTGAAGAAGCTCCTGAACTCTTCACAAAAGATGTCTCTCCGAAGAACACCATACTTGAATCACTTAAGCAATCTGAGCAAGAGATTCAAATTGCACTTGGCGAGCTATCGCCGGAATACAAGCTCTTGGACAAAGGCTACAGGCTTCCCACACCAAGAATTAGATCCAGTGTCTTCGAGAACCTATTCGGCGAAACCGACGACCGCACAATCGAAGTCAGAGAAGCACTTGAGCGACACAAAGTGGTGTTGGTTGATATTCCGCGAACATATCCAGATGAAAGCTTACCATGGGTAATAGCGGAAAACCTGCTGACTTTCGAGCTAAATGGAAAACAATCTATACCCATTGTTCTTGATGGAAATATTTTGCGCCCGCCCAAGCTTGGCATAAAGTCACTTGCGGGCGAGTACGATCTTGAAGCACTTCGCAACAATGCAGGGGCACAATTAGTCTTCATTGTGTCAAGTGTCCAGCTGACTTCGTCAACAAAGCGCAACTTCCTTATAAGCCAGATGGAAGAATTTGAGGAAGCGCAGTTTGTTTTAATTGCCAGAGGACAAGAACAGACTCTTTCTGACCAAGACCTAGTCAGGTCCGTAGGCGCGGAAATTCACGAGCTTTGTGAGGTCTCTTTCTTGTCCATATCACAATTTCTGGAGTTCAATTTTGACCTCGAATCCAGTGAAGCGCAAGTGATTGCTCTTCGTCTATTCAACACTTTCGAGCAGTTTGATTTGGTTGCTCACCCTACGTACTTTGCCGGAATTCCTCGAGAAACCCTTTATGCACTTTTGCAAGCAAATCGAAGAGCGGAGCTGATTCAGTTGGCAGTAGATGGATTCCTGTCATTCGTTGTGGCGGAGGACACATCGGATATCACGTTAAGTCGAACAACCAGATCTAGATTCTTAAGCAACCTAGCGATTGAGATGGATGTTGAGAAGCGTTCCTTTTCTCAAGCAACACTCATTAAATTCACAAAAGACTTTGCTACAAAATTCGATTTTGAGATTGAGCCACTAAAGTTCGTTCAAAATTTCGTGGAAAAGGGGATTCTCAGGTTTGACGACAACAACGTTTCGTTTACTCTACCCTTTATTAGGTCATATCTACTCGCATCCGCTTTGAATAAAGACCCTAGTTTGGCTGCGAAATACTTTGCACCATCAATTGACGATTTTGATTTCGCCGCCTTCGACTTGTATGCAGAGCTGGGAGCATCCGATGCGGTAGTAGGTTCCATCGTTGAGAAACTAAAATCTCACGCGACCAGTCTTGGAGAGAAATCCGCAGCCATTCTTTCAAATGACCTTCGACCAAATCTCGTGAATGTCTACGAGAAAACAAAGACAATTCAAGATGGAATACAACGAAAAATTGAAGAACTAAAGAAGAATGAAGATGATCATGAGACAAAACAGAAGTTCCTCGACCTCGCCAATCGAGCCGGGAAAAAGCTGAGCAGTGAACGAAATGAAAATCAGAAGAAAGCTACCCCCAAGAAATCTAAAGATGACAAAGAGTTCAATGAACTCGTGTCCGATTGGCTCATTGGAACAGTTCTTATCGGAGGGGCAGCAGAAAATCTCACTGGAAGTATCAAACAAGATCTGGCGGGAAGTTTGATAGTTATTGCAAACGAGATTATAGATCATATGACTGATAGTTCAGCAAGAATTGACTTTGTGAAATCAAAGAGCGAACTACTTGCCTCGCCGGAAGTACTGGATTTGGTAAAAAATGCTCCGAGCGATGCGGAAAAAGAAGATATCCTTGTCCATTTTTCCAATTTGATTGACATCGTTGAGTTCAGCTTTCTTGCGCATCCGTTTCGAAGGGTGATGCAACATCTGTGTGAACAATCACGCAATAGAGTGTTATCAAGAAGCATAGAAAAGGCAACCTTCGAAGATGGTGGTATTCGTGAAATCATCCGCTGGACTTGGTTGATTGATCTAGACAGCAAGAAGGGCAAGGTGGGCATTTTGGAACATATCAAGAAGCTGCCCATTGCTCCGTTCTTTAGGTTTGTGTTAGCAACTCATTTCCTCAACAGAGTTTACTGGAGCCATGGGGACACTCAGAGTCGGGGCGACCTTCTCACTGCGGCAAACGAAACCATTCATCTACTAGGTAAAGGTATTGATAAGAAAGAGCTCTTGGCAATAGTTTCGAAGGTAAAGAATTCATAGGAGCGAAGGCATGCAAAATGGAATAATGCAACCTGAGAAATTCACCCCATCCCCGGTCGCTTCCGACAGATCAATGTTCCTGCCCCTGCCGCCAGCAGCCTTTTATCCTCCGACCACACGCGATTGCTGACGCCTCCGCGCCAGTATGCCGCCCAGGGGCAACTTCCTTCTCTTGCAAAATTCCCCTATACTCACCCCAAAGTGATTTGCCCCCTCCGCCCCGCGACACCCGCCAAACTGAAAGTCCATGAATGAACGTTTTTGCACGCCAGCTGATGGGTGCTTTCAAGGATCTGACGCCCATACTGGTCGTCGTTGCGTTTTTCCAGTTCGTGGTCTTGCGCCAGCCGGTCGAGGAGCCGCTCTCCATCCTGGCCGGGCTCGTCGCAGTGGTTGTGGGCCTCGCGCTGTTCATTCAGGGGCTTGAAACATCGCTCTTCCCGCTTGGCGAGACAATGGCCGTGGAATTTGCTCGCAAGGGTGTCATTGCGTGGCTGCTGCTCTTTGCTTTCGCCCTCGGTTTCGGGACCACCGTCGCGGAGCCTGCCCTGATTGCCGTGTCGCAAGAGGCCGCCCGGGTCCGCGCCGAGGAGGGACATCTGATTGGCCAGGCCGCCATCGACAGCTATGCGCGGGGCCTGCGCTACACCATCGCAATCTCCGTCGGCCTGGCGCTGGTCGTCGGCGTCATGCGCATCCTCGGCGGCTGGCCGATCCACTATTTCATCATATCGGGCTATCTCATCATCGTCACGATCACGCAATTCGCGCCCGACGACATTATCGGCATCGCCTATGATTCCGGCGGGGTCACGACCTCGACCATCACTGTGCCGCTGGTGACCGCGCTCGGTATCGGTCTCTCCACGGTCATCCGCGGGCGCAACCCGATGATCGACGGCTTCGGGCTGATCGCCTTTGCCAGCCTGTTCCCCATCGCCTTCGTTCTCGTCTACGGCATGGTGGTCTGACCCATGCTCCATGCCCTGTCTCTCATCCTTGCCTCTTTCCTTGCGACCATTCGGGACATCCTGCCGATCATCCTGATCCTGGGATTCTTCCAGGTCTTTGTGTTGCGCCAGACAATCCCGAACCTGAAAGGTGTCCTGACAGGTTTTCTGATGGTCATCGCAGGCCTGTCACTTTTCCTTGTCGGTCTTGAACACGCACTCTTTCCCCTTGGCGAGATGATGGCGACGCAGCTGACTGATCCCGCCTTTATTGCGCCGGAGGGAACAGGGGCAGAAGGGCTCAATTGGACTGACTACGGCTGGGTCTATATTTTTGCCGCCGCCATCGGGTTTTCAACCACCCTGGCCGAGCCCGCCCTCATCGCCGTTTCGATCAAGGCGCGTGATGTCTCCGGCGGCGCGCTTGATCCCATGGGCCTGCGCCTTGCAGTTGCCCTGGGCGTCTCTTTCAGCGTCGCTCTCGGCGCTTTCCGCATTATCACCGGCACGCCGCTAGCCCTTTATATGGTCTTCGGCTATCTGATCGTCATCATCCAGACTGTCTTTGCCTCAAAGACCATTGTCCCGCTGGCCTATGATTCAGGCGGCGTGACCACCTCCACTGTAACCGTACCGCTGGTAACCGCGCTCGGCCTCGGGCTCGCAACCACCGTACCGGGGCGCAGCCCGCTGCTTGACGGCTTCGGGCTCATAGCCCTCGCCAGCCTGTTCCCAATGATCACCGTAATGGGCTATGCTAAACTGGCAGAAAAAAAGACCCTCGAAAGAATGAGCGGCTTTGTTTCTGCCCTTCTCAACAAGGACCAAGACAATGAAGTTCAAACTGATCATGGCGCTGATCTCGGACGAGAAGACGAACGAGGTTTGCAAAGCCGCGAGGACCCTGGGCGCGACGGGGAGCACAGTCATAAACTCGGCGCGCGGCGAGGGACTGAACCCGGCGAAGACCTGTCTGGGCCTGACGCTTGAGGGGCAGGTTGACGTGGCGATCTTTCTCGTCGAGGAGCATCTGGCGCGCACCATTCTTGAAGGCATCAGTGAGGCCGGCGGATTTGACAAAAAGCCGGGCAGCGGCATCGCCTTTCAAATGGATATTGAGGACGCCATGGGTTTGACGTCACAAATTGGAGCCATCAAGGAAGAAATTGAGGATCAGCTATAATGGAACGCATATACATACCCGTCCGCGACGTCATGACCCCGCAAACCGAACTCGTCAACGGCCTTGCCACCATGCGCGAGGCTGTGGCCTTGATGAAAAGCAAGGGCATTCATGCTCTCATCGTCGACAAGCGCGACGACACCGATGACTTTGGCCTCATTACCGTCAATGAAATCGCAACCGAAGTTATCGAACCGAACCGATCATTGGATCGCACTTCTGTCTATGAATTCATGGTTAAACCAGCACTCTCGGTCCATGTAGACAAGAACATTCGCTATGCAATCCGGATTTTATCCCGCTACGGAGAAACCCGCGCGATTGTAACCGAAAACGGTGTGGCCGTGGGATTCGTTACTCTGGCGGACATGGTGTTTCATTATCTTGATGCGCAGGGCGCATAAACCGTGACCGGAACTGAGGCAGGTGCCTTCGACGCGATCATTATCGGCGCCGGGGTGATAGGCTCATCGATTGCGTTCAGTCTTGCCAGAAGCGGCCTCAAAACCCTGAATGTAGACGCCCTGCCTGCGGCGGGCTATGGCTCCACGTCCCACTCCTCCGCCATTATTCGCCCGTTCTATTCTCATGTCGAAGCCGCGAGTCTCGCCCATGAAGCGCGCCATCGCTGGCTCGGCTGGTCCGCCTTTCTCGGCGCGCCATCTGACGAGCCGCTCGCCACCTATACCGAGTGCGGCCTGCTCTCTCTCCTCACCGAAGAGGGCGACGACGCGGCGGCGGCCTGCGCAGCCATGACCAAAGCCGGTGTGCCATGGACGCGCCTTTCACCGCACGATCTTGAAACCCGTTTCCCCGGCATGTCGCTCAAGTCCTTCGCGCCGGTGAAACAACGAGACGATGAGAGTTTTGGCATCGACAATGGCGGACGGGTCATTGGCGCGGTCCATGTGCCCGATGCCGGCTTCGTCAACGACCCTGCGCTGGCGGCACAAAATCTCAAGGCGGCGGCGGAGCGAGGCGGTGCCACATTCCGTTTCAATGCCAAAGTCGTCGGTATCCGCCAGGACAAAAATCGCGTCCTCGGCATCACGCTCGCCGATGGCACAAAGATCAACGCGCCCGTCCTCATCAATGCAGCGGGCCCCCACTCCTCGGTCATCAACCAGCTTGCAGGTCAAACGGGTCTCCTGCCCATCGCCACCAAAGCCATGCGTCACGAGGTCGTCTATCTGCCCTGGCCGCGCGCACTTGAGAGCACCAGCGCACGCACCATCATCACCGATCTCGATACCGGTGTCTACACGAGGCCTGACGGCGCGGACATGCTTGTCGGCACCCTCGACCCGCCGTGCGATACGCCCGATGTTGTCGATCCTGATGATTATAACAACGGATTTACCGATCACTGGACGACGCAGGCCTGGCGCGCCGGGCAGCGCTTCCCGGAGCTTGAAATTCCCGAACAGGCGCGCGGCACCATTGGTCTCTATGACGTGTCAGACGACTGGATCCCGATCTACGACAGATCGGAACTCGGCGGTTACTATCTTGCCATCGGGACAAGCGGCAACCAGTTCAAGAATGCGCCCATGGTCGGCGATCTCATGACCCGGATCATTCTTGAATGTGAGGAAGGCCACGATCACGACACGGATCCCTTGACCCTCACCCTGCCGAAACTGCAACGCACGATCAGCCTCGCACACTATTCAAGGCTGCGCGACGTGCAAAAAACTGCAAATGTCCTTGCTTGAATGGTCAGGCCTAGGCGCGGCCAAAGGCCATGCCGAGCAGGCTCATCAGCATCCGGGCGACAATCACAAAGGTCAGAAAGACCATCTGGGGACCGTTGATCAGGAACCGCACCACATTCATGATCTGGGCATCAATATCGAAGTGATAGATCCAGTCCGCAACCTTGTCCCCCCAATCAAACGCGATAAAGAGCCAATCAGGGAAATAGACCCCGAGCACCGCCAGTGCCATGGCCCCCAGGACTACTGACAGGAACATGCTGGTTGAAACCCAAAGCAGATTGAGCATGATAAAATCCCCCGATTGAAATGCCGTTGCTGTTTACACACCTGCAGTCTAGCAGATATTTTGCCTCTCGTCCAAAGTGCCGACCGGTCGATCAACACCCTGAAATGTCACGCTATTTGGCGACTGCGGCGAAACGAGGGCATGAACCCGTGATTTCCCTCACACAGTATCATGCGTCAATTGACAGTTCAGGCGCAGCCCGGTCTAATCCTGAAAAAACGATGCACCGCATCGCAGACTATCAGGGGAGAAAAAAATGATCACATTGACTGTCAACGACGAGGAGCACAGCTATGACGGCGATCCTGCAATGCCGCTTCTGTGGTATCTGCGCGACACCCTGGAGCTGACAGGCTCCAAATATGGTTGCGGAACCGGCCTGTGCGGCGCTTGCACCGTGCATCTGGAGGGCGAGGCCGTGCGCTCGTGCATAACAACCGTCCAGGAAGCCGCAGGCAAGAGTGTGACCACCATCGAAGGGCTCAGCGAGGCGGGTGATCATCCGCTGCAGGAAGCCTGGTCAGAAGCCAATGTCCCCCAGTGCGGCTATTGTCAGGCGGGCCAGATCATGCAAGCCGCCTCGCTGCTCAAGACAACCCCTCGCCCCTCCGACGACGAGATCGATGAAGCCATGGAAGGCAACATCTGTCGCTGCGGCACCTACCAGCGGATCCGCAAGGCGATCCACATCGCCGCGGGAGACAAGTGATATGACGAATATTCAAAATTTCAGCCACACTGTAAGTCGGCGCAATTTGCTCAGGGGCATGGCCGGGTCAGGCGCTTTCGTTCTCGGCGTGAACGTCTCGGGCGGCCTCTCTCTCCCCAAAGCTCTGGGTGCCATTGATGCCAGCAAAAACCTTGAGCCCAACGTCTGGCTGTCAATCGCCACGTCGGGCGACGTGACCATTGTCGCCAGCCGCTCCGAAATGGGTCAGGGCGTGCGCACCTCCCTGCCAACGGTTCTGGCAGACGAGCTGGAAGCCGACTGGTCCCGCGTGAAAATCGAGCAGGCTCTCGGCGACGCAAAATATGGCGATCAGGACACGGATGGATCCAGAAGTATTCGGCAATTCTATCAAAAGATGCGAGAGGCAGGCGCAACCGCCCGCACCATGCTGGAACAGGCCGCCGCCGAGGTGTGGCACGTTGATGTCTCAAAAGTCTACGCAAGAAACCATCAGGTCCGGCAGAAAGGTTCTGGAAGACGCCTCTCCTTTGGCGAACTGGCCTCGATTGCCGCAAAACAGGACGTTCCGGCACTCGAAACACTGAGGCTGAAAGACGCCAAAGACTTCCGCTATATCGGCAAGGATCAAAAGATCGTCGATATGGGCGACATCACCAGCGGCAAGGCAACTTATGGCGCCGATGTCCGTCTGCCCGGCATGAAATTCGCCGTCATCGCACGCTCACCTGTCTATGGCGGCAAGGTCAAAAGCTACGATGCTTCGGCAGCCCTCGCCGTCGCCGGTGTTGAAAAAGTGGTCGAGCTTCCCGCTGCCAGTGTCCCGGCCGCGTTCAATCCACTTGGCGGCATCGCAATTGTTGCCTCCAACACCTGGGCCGCCATTGAGGGGCGCAGCAAGCTTTCCATCGAGTGGGAAGACGGCGCCAATAAGTCGTACAATTCAGACACCTATAAAGCCGCGCTTGTAGAAGGCACCAAATCGAAAGCCCGTCAGGTCCGCCGCGAAGGTGATTTCAACACCGCCATAGCGGAGGCGGCAACAAGGATCAGCGCAGATTATTATTCGCCGCACCTGATCCACGCGCCCATGGAGCCACCCTGCGCAATTGCTGATGTGAAGGCTGACAGTTGCGAGATTTGGGCCGCAACCCAGAACCCGCAGCTGATTGCGCAAATCGCCGCCGGTGTCCTGCAATTGAAGCCGGAGCAGGTCCGCTCACACGCGACGCTGCTGGGTGGCGGTTTCGGACGCAAGTCAAAGCCTGACTTCGCCATGGAAGCCGTGCTTCTATCAAAAAACACTGGCGCACCGGTTCAGCTGATCTGGACCCGCGAGGACGAAATTCAGCACGGCTATTATCACACCGTCGGCGCATCGCACATGGAAGCGGGAATTGACGGTGATGGCAAAGTGACGGGTTGGCTCCACCGGGCGGCTCTGCCCTCGATCATGTCGACCTTTATGCCTGACCCCAAAATGGCGAGCGACTTTGAGCTTGGACAGGGCATGATTGATTTGCCCTATGACATCGCCAATATTCAGTGCGAAAACAGTGAAGCCTCAGCTCATGTGCGCATTGGCTGGCTGCGCTCGGTTGTCAATATTCCGCTCGCTTTTGCGATCTGTTCCTTCGCCGATGAAGTCGGTCATGCACGAGGCAAGGACCCGATCGAAAATCTTCTCGATCTCATTGGACCGCCGCGCCATGTTGTGCCCTCCACGGCAGACGCCAAAAGTGAAAACTATGGCGAACCGATGGACAAGTTCCCCATCGATACGGGCCGCCTTGCCAATGTTCTCAAACTGGCTGCAAAAAAAGCCAGATGGGGCAAGCGGAGGCTTCCAAAGGGTCACGCCCTTGGCGTCGCCGTACACAGGAGTTTCCTGACCTATGTGGCAACAATCGTCGAAGTGAAAGTCGATGATGACGGTTCGATCAGCATCCCCACCGTCCACATGGCCGTCGACTGCGGCCGCATCGTCAACCCGGATCGCATCAAATCACAAATGGAAGGCGCAACAGTCTTCGGAACCAGCCTTGCGCTTTACGGTGAAATTACAATGACCGACGGCGCCATTGATCAAGGCAACTTCCATGACTATCCCGTGGCACGGATGACCATGGCACCGGAGGTTCATGTCCATCTCGTCGACAGCGAAGAAATTCCCTCAGGCGTCGGCGAACCAGGCGTGCCGCCTTTCGCGCCGGCGCTGTGCAATGCCATCTTTGCCGCCACAGGAAAACGCATCCGGCAATTGCCCATCGGGGAGACCATCGAAGTCTGATGCATCACGATGCTGGCAGGAGAACGCCCGGGTTCATGATACCATTTGGATCGAGCGCATCCTTGACGGTCCGAAGCAGTGCGACCCCTGTGGCACCAAGCTCCAGATCCAGGTAGTCCCGCCGCACACGGCCAATACCGTGATGATGTGCGATACCGCCGCCCGCTGCTGCAGTTGCCTCGATCACCCGTTTCCAGCACTCAAAGTAGGTCGGCTCCAGATCTTTCGGATCTTCAAGCAGCGCACCAAAGGTGAAATAGAGATTGATCCCGGAGCGATAGACATGGGAGCTGTGCCCTGATGCATTGACGACGCCGGGCACTTCACCCAGCGCCGCAACAACACTGTCATAAACTGCATCGATTTTACTCCACGGTGCCGAGACCTCGACCGTGTCCACCACAACATTCATTTTGAAAAAACTATCCCAGCTCGGCACGGTATTGCGATGATCCATCCATTTGGCAACAGCCGCTTCCGGTGCCTGTTCAAGCCCCCTCGCAAGGGCAATTTTTTGAACCGCTTGCTTCTCGGCCTCCACGACCGCTTTGGGTCCTTCGTGAACCAGAATGAGCATCCCGTGATCTGGTTTTACTTCATCAGGAAAATTGCGCTGCACTTCGGAAAAATCATACTGCCGCATCACCGGGGGCAACCACCCCGCCTGCACGATCTCGCGCTGCGCCTCAAAACCTTGCGTCATGGAGGCGCAATGAAACGCCGAAAAGGCTTGTGCCTCGGATTTGCGCCGCAGCGAAAACGTCACTTCGGTAATCACACCGAGCGTTCCCTCACTGCCAAGAAACAGCTGGCGCAGATCGGGGCCCGCAGAGGCACGCGGTGCCTTGCCCAGGGTCACAACATCGCCGTTCGGCAAAACCGCCTCAATCGAATAGACAATATCCTCGATATTACCCCAGGCCGTCGAAAACTGTCCCGATGCCCGGGTTGCGATCCAGCCGCCGACGCTTGAGACCGCAATTGATTGCGGGAAATGACCGATGGTCAACCCCTTCGCCTGGGCCGCCTCCTCCGCTTCAAGACCGTTATATCCCGCCTCGAAGGTCGCCAGCAAGTTCACTTCATCAATTTCGATGAGCCGGTTCATCGCGCTCATGTCGAGCATGATGGTTTCCGCATTCGCGACAACACCGCCGCAAACCCCGCTGCCCAGACCAAACGGCGTGACCGGTGTCCCGGTTTCATTGGCAATGCGCAGGACCTTTTGCACGTCTTCCGCCGTGTGCGGCTGTACGACGACCAACGGATTTCCCCCTAGTCGGTCCTGAAAGTCACGCAAATGACTCACCACCCAATAGTCATGGCGACGGGCGTCCATAACCTCGCCGCTCTGAAAAACCTGCTCATCAGACAAGGCTTTGACAAGCTGTGATTGAACGGAGGACATAGCGGTTTTCCTTTGCGAAGTTTCAGCGGCAATTGATGCTGTATGAGAAGATAACATTGGCGTCGCCGAATGGAACCGGTAATATCTCCGCAGATAAGGGAGATATCAATGACGAAGTCATTTGTGGAATGGCTATTTTACTGGGGGCCTCTGTGGTTCGGGATCGGCTTTCTTGCCCCCGTCCTCATAACGCTCATGGAGAAGCTGGACTGGACGCCACTCGGCCTGCCACCGATCGCTGTCGGACTGATCGTTGGCGCTGTCTGGGGTATCACGGCAAAAATGAGAGGGCGCTGGATATGAGCATGACAGACGCGAGCCCGGCCGAGTTTGATGAAAAAGCTCTGGCCCGCGAGGAGCTCAATATTGCTCGCAAATATATCGGCGGCACGCCATGGCTCATGGTCGTCTGGGCGCTTGGCAATTTCGTCTTCTGGCTATCACTCTGGCCGCTGACCTTTCTCGGTATCATTCCGCTCTGGGCGGCGTTCATTCTTTCAACCCTGAGCGTTACGATCTGCTATCTGCCATCTCACGAGGCGCAGCACTCCAATATCGCCGCCGCTGGCAAACCCTTGCGCTGGCTTAATGAACTCGTCGGGCAGACGTCTACCATTGCCCTGGTCCTGCCCTATAAAATGGCCTGGATTCTCCACAGGGAACATCACACACACACCAATGACCCGGACAAAGATCCTGACTACGGCGTCAAGGCCGATGGCTGGAGAAGCGCAATCTGGACCGGCATTCAAAATCGCCAACCCGGAAAAAACACTGCTTACAAGGTGACAGGAACCATGGCCGATGACCCGACGGTCAAACGCGCCATGAAGGAAGCCCTCGCGCTCAGCCTGTTCTATTGGACGACCCTGGCCGTACTTGCCTGGTCGGGTTATGCGCTCGAGGCGCTTGTGATCTGGTGGTTGCCGCGCAATATCGCTATGACCTATATCCAGCTGCTTTTGAGCTGGGCACCGCACCATCCTATGGACGGGCGCGGGCGCTACAAGGACACCAGGGCCTTCAAATACAGGTTTGGTAACATCGGCGCCATGGGCATGGAATATCACATCATCCATCATCTTCATCCCGCCATCCCGCTCAACAAGACCCCCGCCGCCTACCGGGACCTGCGTCACATCCTTGTCGCGCGAGGCTGTCGAATCGATGGTCTCTAGGGCAAAAATAGCCATCGCCGCCCTCTCGCTCGCAATGCTTGTCACCGGCTGCATGTCGATCGACCTCAACAGGAAGACAAGTTGCGGCGGTGAAAACTGGCTGGAGAGTACGCTCTATCTGGGGCGAACCATAAACCGGGAACCCATCAGCGATGAGACCTGGCAGGCCTTTGTCGAAAGCGACGTGACGCCGCGCTTCCCGGACGGCTTCACTTTTCTGAACGGGCACGGTGCCTGGAAGAACGCGCAGCTCGGTAAGACCATCTATGAAAACTCCACGCTTCTCATCATTCTTCATCCCGATACAGATCAGGACCGAAGAAAAATCACCGAGGTGGCAGACGCCTGGCGCACGACCTTCAATCAGGAGGCGGTTTTAAGGGCACGCGGAAACGTATGTGTCGAGTTCATCACGGAATAGTTGGTTAAAAGAGTCGAAAGGCACCCTGGCCGCAGCACAAGTCCCGATTTACATCACACGGCGGTTAGGCCACACTGGGTCCAAAACTGGTGACAGGGAGACCCCGACATGTGCGGCATCGTTGCAGGACTTTATCGGAATTGCGCTCAGCAAGAGGCTCTGGCCAAGGCGCTTGACGCTCTTTACCACCGCGGCCCGGACTCGTCCGCCGCATGGATCTCCGACAATCGCAAATGGGCCCTTGGCCATACGCGGCTTTCCATCATCGGTCTCGACAACGGTGAGCAGCCCATCGCAAACGGCGACGGCAACGTCCACATCGTCGTCAATGGCGAGTTCTATGGCTACCAATCCATTCGTGATGATCTTCGCCAGGAGGGATTTCGCTTCGCCACCGAGTCCGACAGTGAAATCCTCCTTCATCTCTACCTGAAAGAAGGCATCGGCGCCCTCGCTCATCTGCGCGGCGAGTATGCAGCCGTCATTGCGGACCAGCGCAACAACGCCATGATCGGTATCCGCGATCGCTTTGGTATCAAGCCACTCTTTTACACGGTACACGAGGGAAATGTCTTCTTCGCCTCTGAGATAAAGGCGCTCCTCGCGCTTGGCGTTCCCGCCCGGTGGGACAATGAGGCCCTGATGCAGGAAGCCTTTTCCTTCCGCCCCCATGAGCGCACACTCTTCAAAAACATCCGAACCGTTCCGCCCGGACACTATGCCATCGCACAGGACGGCGATGTACGAACCTATCCCTATTGGGATCTTGATTTCCCCCTTGCCGAAGATCTGGCAAGGGATGATCGCAGTGATGAAGAAGTTATCGACGGTTTCCGCGCGGTCCTTTCGGACGCAGTGCGTGAACGCCTCGTCGCCGATGTAGAAGTCGCGTCTTACTTGTCCGGTGGCATCGACAGCTGCGCCGTCCTGGGCCTTGCACAACAGGGGCTTTCCAGGCCCATCCGCGCCTATACGCTGGCCTTCGACAACGCCCTATACGACGAGTCTGCTCTGGCAGAAAAGCAGGCTGATCTTGTGGGCGCAACTTACAATCCGATCCCGATCTCCCAGAGCGACATCGCACACGCCTACAGTGATGCCGTCTGGAATTCAGAAACATTGTTTTCAAATGGTCACGCAGCGGCAAAATTCCTCCTGAGCCGCGCGGTCCGCGATGCAGGTATCAAAGTGGTCTTCACTGGCGAGGGCTCTGATGAAATGCTTGGTGGATACGCTCCCTTCCGCCGCGACCTCCTTCTCTACAATGCCGAAAGTCAGGACCCGAAAGTCGTCGAGCAATTGCTGGCTGAAATGTATGAGTCCAACAAGGCAACCCGGGGCATGCTGACCACAGATGCCGAAGCACCGCCGGAAGTCGAGGTCTTTAAGCGGCGCCTCGGATATGTCCCGTCCTGGATTGAGGTCATGGCTCAACAGGGCCTTCAAAATCGTGAGCTTTATAGCGCTGCGGTCAAGTCTGCAATCCGAGGCATGGATCCTTATGAGCTCAGCCTCTCCCGTATACCTGTGGAACAACGTCTTCGCGGCCGCGACCCGCTCAATCAGTCTCTCTATCTGTGGAGCAAATATCTGTTACCCAACTTTATCCTTACATCGCTCAGTGACCGGATGGAAATGGCACACTCCATTGAGGGCCGCGTTCCGTTTCTCGATCACAAGGTGGCAGAGTTTTCCATGAACATGCCGCTCCGCATGAAAATCAACGGCATGCGCGAAAAACATGTTTTGCGCGAAGCCACAAAGGACGTCCTGATCGAGGAAGTCTACAATCGAGAAAAACATCCCTTCACGTCGCCGCCGACCGAAGAAGGCAACAACGATGCCCTTCTGGAACTCTTTAATGACACTCTGACATCAAAAGCCATTGAGGATCAGCCAATCTACGATCCCGCAGCGGTCAGGCAACTCATGGAAGAGCATAGAACCTGCCCGCCGGCCGACCGAATGGGCAAGGAAACGCTCATCCACCGGGTCGTGAGCGCCGTTATTTTACATCAGCGTTTCGGCATGAGCGCCTGAGTGTTACTCAACCGTCTTGCCACCGTCGATCAAGGAGCCTTCAAAGAAATCCATTTCGTAGGCGGTTTCCGGCGACTCGCGAACCCTGCGATCAAGGTTTTTCGCATCCTCGCCAACCAGAATACGCCAACGCTCCTGCTTGACCCCGTCGAGGATAACCGTTGCAGCTTCTGCAGCGGTCATCGGCGCATTGTCCCTGAAGTCCTCACCGCGCTGTTTGATGGCTGCGCGCAATTCGTCATTGCTGAGACTGTCGATGTCCGCGCCCATGCGCTTCCAGAGCGTCTTCGTCTCTTCCAGCTGCTCGTCTGTCATGTCCATCGGATCCGGTTGCCCGAGGATCTTGCCGGAATTGATGGCAATGTCGGTCCCTATGTGCCCGGGCATTACGACGGAAACCTTGAGGTGCGGCGCATTGTTGCGGAAGTCATTGACCAGAGCTTCGGAAAACCCCTTCACCGCAAATTTCGCGGACGAATAAGCCGTATGCGCCGTTGCCCTGCCAAGCGATGCCCAGAAGCCGTTGACGCTGGACGTATTGATCATGTGCCCCTCTTCGCTGGCAAGCAGAAGCGGAAGGAAAGCCCTGGCATTGTAGTAAACGCCGTACCAGCAAACCCCGAAGGTCCGCTCCCAGTCTTCGCGGGTATCATTGACGAAGCTTCCGCCGCCGCCAATACCGGCGTTATTGAAGAGCAAATTGATATAACCGCGCTTGTGCTGCTCCTCGACATCGTCGCGGAACCGGTTGACCTGATCCTCATTAGAAACATCGCAAACATGGGTCGTTACGGTGACACCCTGCGGTGCAATTGCCTGACACTGGCGCGCCGTCTCGACCATGTTCTCAGGCACAACATCACACATCGCAACATCGCAGCCCTCGGCGACCAATTGCTTTGCCAGCTCGCGCCCCATCCCCGTGCCGCCGCCTGTGACGACAGCAAGTTTTCCTGAAAAGTCCTTCATGTTTCCTCACTCCCTTGGCCAGTTGTCCCGGCGCTATTCTTCCCGGGACAGACTTCGCCAGAAAGCCGGGCTTGTCAAGGTTGTGATCTGTGATCCAGGGGCATCCATTCTGATCTCGAATGTCAATTCGCCCAGTAGATATACTCCTCGCCCTCCCCAAAAGGCTGATCCGGCGTTTTGTCGATACGAATGGCGGTTTCCAGTTGGGCCGGCCAGGCCGGCGCCATTTGCTCGGCCATGTGCTCATCCAGTTCGGCCATCAACCTGGCAACAACCTCCGGCTTTTCAGCGACGACATTGATCTGTTCTGTCGGATCGTCCTCAAGATTGAAAAGCCAAATCTTGTCAGGGCGATCCGCACGCTGGAGCTTCCAGCCACCCGAGATGACGACCTGATAATGCCCCTCTTTCCAAAAGAGACTTTCATGCGGCGCGCCGAGCGGCTCGTTCATCTTGTCACCGACTTGCGAAGCGGTCACGTAAGGCAGCAAGTTGACACCGTCCATCTTGCGATCCGTGATCTTCTCCGCTTCCGCTGCGCCAGCCGCTGTCGCGAAAATATCAAAATGGTGCACCGGCTCGTCATAGGTCGTCCCGGGTGCGATTTTGCCGGGCCACTTCATAAAATAGGGCACATGAATACCCCCTTCAAAGAAGGTGATCTTCCAGCCCCGGTAGGGTTGATTGACTTCCGGCAGGCCGATGTATCCGGCACCGCCGTTATCCGATGTGAAAATGACCAGTGTATTGTCATCAAGACCGTTTGCCTTCAGAGCCTCCATGACTTCTCCGACGCCCCGGTCAAGCGCGCGGATCATAGCCGCATAAACACGCTCCCTGTGCAGCTCGATATGAGACAGCGCATCATAATCTTCCTTTGAGGCCTGCAATGGCGTGTGCGGCGCCCAATGGGCGAGATAGAGGAAGAACGGGCGATCCTTGTTGGCCTCGATCGTCTTGACGGCCTCCCGAGTATAGTAGTCGGTAAGATAGCCGCCCGGCTCAAAATCTTCACTGCCGTTGAAGCTGGCGGCCCAGCGCAGCGCCTTCCACAGGAAGCGATCAATTGGATCAAAATCCTGTTTCGAATTAACAACGCCCGGATCGTCCTCGGGAAGATAAAGCCCGCTCGACATCAACAGGCTTTCATCAAACCCCTGATCGTGCGGCGCCATGCCATTGGTGCGGCCCAGATGCCACTTGCCGATATGAACAGTGTGGTAGCCTTTCCCCTTCAGAACTTCCGCAAGAGAAATTTCCGATCCCGGCATCCCCATATCTGCATAAGGCAGAGCCTCACCCACATCTTCAGGGACGTAGGCGGGAGGGCCGTTGGGATCACCTCCCGATATTTTGTAGATCGATTTCATCATACCGGGCGGCGTCGGTGTAAATTCAAATCCGAACCGTGTTGGATAACGCCCCGACATCAATGCCGCGCGAGACGGCGCGCAAGTTCCGCTGGCCGAATAGCCGTTGGTGAAAAATGCACCTTCTTCAGCTATGGCGTTGATGTTTGGCGTTGGCACTGTTCCGTCCGCGACGCCGCCACCATTGATGGTCAAATCGTTCCAGCCAAGATCATCGGCGACGATAAGAATAATATTGGGAGGCCTGGCACCAGGAAAAGCGGCGCCACTCGTGTCGTCTGATCCGCTATCCCAGGTTACAGGCCTGTTGGGCCCGGCCGGGTTGCTCGCCTGCAGACGATAGCTGATGAGCTGAAGGAAAATTTCGGCACGAAAAACATAGGCACCTGCCAGCAACACCACCAGAGCAGTTACTACAATACCGACTTTTTTCATGTCTCGATTCCTCGTATCGCAAAAGTTATGACAATATTAGTGTCAATTCTTTTTTGATGCCAGATATAACTCCCTGCAGCAAAAGGTCAAAGACACGCCTGCCCGGAACTGGAGGCAACCACGAGGAACAGATGCGCGCCACCTTTGCCAGATTGAAGCACTGTTCTTACAATTTTTCAGTTCTCAAGCGGGGCCTGACACATTATACACACAATAGAAGATATGAAATATATATCACACAAAATTTTAGTATTATAAGAAACATCCGGGGGACCAAAGAATGACAACACTCGCAACACTAGCCTCAAGCGACGTCGCCACAAAACTCGGCGCCGGTGACATCCGGCTGATCGACATTCGTGATGCAGATGAATTTGCACGTGAGCACATCGAAGGGGCCATTTCGCTGCCGCTGTCAACCTGGAGGTCCGAGACCCCGGGTTTTAAAGGAGACCTTCCGACGGTCTTCATGTGCCGCTCCGGCATGCGGACCGAGAGCAATCGCAAGCAACTGGCTCTGCACGCCGCCAATGACACCCACATGCTTGAAGGAGGCCTTGACGCCTGGAAAAAGCAGGGGCTTCCCACAATCATCGACGCAAAAGCCCCCATCGAGATTATCAGACAAGTGCATATTACTGCAGGCAGTCTTATCCTCGCCGGGGCGGTCCTCGCCACCCTGGTACATCCGGGCTTTCTCGGTCTGTCCGCCTTCGTCGGCGCCGGGCTCCTCTTCGCAGGTGTCAGCGGTTTTTGCGGTATGGCGCACCTGCTGCGCGCCATGCCATGGAACAAGGCGGAGGCAGCCTCTTCCGTATAGTGAGCGACACTTGCTGGCACGAAGTCATCTGCTATAAAGCCGCATGACCGGAATCAAATCAGCAGACACAAATACAATGATCGGCACTCCCCCGGCCGAACTGGAAATTGACGAGCGCCTCATCCGATCCCTGCTCAAGGACCAGTTTCCGGATCTGGCGGAACTATCGCTCTGCTTTATCGAGGAAGGGTTTGACAACGCTACCTGGCGACTGGGAGAGGATCTGGCGGTTCGCATCCCGAGACGCTCCATCGCCACACGCTTCATCGCAAATGAACAGAAATGGCTGGAAACCCTCGCACCGCAGCTGCCCCTGCCAGTCCCCGCTCCTCGTCACGTCGGCAAGCCAACTCCTTTCTATCCCTGGCCCTGGAGCGTACTGCCCTGGTTTGACGGCACGCCCGCTGATCTGTCTGAACTTGCATCTCAGGCCGCACAGCCGCTGGCCGAATTCATGCTCGCCCTGCACAAGCCGGCCCCCCCCGGCGCCCCCTTCAATGAGTTCCGCTGTGTCCCGCTTGCAATACGCGAGCCTTATTTGGCACCGAGGCTCGATCGCCTGCACGAAAGCTCCGATCTCATCACCGCGCAACTCGACGCTCTCTGGCAAGAAGCTCTGGCAGCTCCGGTCGATATCGAGACCACATGGATCCACGGCGACCTTCATGCACGAAACGTCCTCGCAAAAGATGGACAAATCTCCGCAGTAATCGACTGGGGCGACATGGCATCAGGCGACCGAGCCACGGACCTTGCTTCCATCTGGATGCTGCTCAGGGATCGCGAGGCACGAGAGCACGCCATGAAGACAGTCGGCCCACTGACTGACGCAACCTGGCTCCGGGCAAAGGGCTGGGCCTTTTCCTTCGGCTGCCTGCTCCTCGACTCAGGCCTCATCGATAATCCGAGACATGCCGAAATGGGCAGACGCACCCTGCTGCGATTGGCAGAAGATCTATGACAGTCGCTCAAGTCTGCCCGGACAACGCCCCGGACAGCACCGTCTCGATATTGAGCTGACCCTCAAGGCCGGCGTTACGATGAACTGCGCACTCCTGATATTCCGGCGAGGTGGCCATTGCCAGCATGGCCGCCCGGCTGGGATAGGTCGCGATTGCCACCTGGTCCCAAAGATCTTCGACCACACCCAGCGTCAAATGCGTGACGTCCCCGCCAAAGACCGCTCCGCCGCCATGTTTTTCCAACAGCTTCACCACCGCCTGACCGTAAAGAGCATAGGCTTCGCGGCCTGACAGGTCGCTCTCGCGGCCATCCTCATATTCCGCCTTCTCCTTGAACTTGAGCAAGTTCACCATATAGATCGGCGCATCGGGACCTGGCTCTCCGAAGGCTTCGATCTGCCGCTTGTCAGGTCCAACACTGTTTTCAACTTTCATGATGCTTCCTTTCTGTTTCCAAAAACCCTAAACGACAGAAACAAACAGAACAATCCCTCGCGAGCCGCCAAGTTGTCTGCTACTCCTTGCCCAAACAAACAGGAGGCCAGCTATGAGCGACCACAAGATCAGCCGATATCCCGTTTCCGACGTGAACGACCTGCCCGACGACATCAAGCAAATCATCCTGAGCGTTCAGGAAAAATCGGGTTTCATCCCCAATGTTTTCCTCACTCTGGCCCATCGCCCCGACGAGTTTCGCGCCTTCATGGCCTATCACGACGCCCTGCTTGAGCGCGATAGCAACCTGACCAAAGCGGAAAAGGAAATGATTATCGTTGCGACGTCAAACGACAACAATTGCCAATATTGTGTTGTCGCTCACGGCGCGATCCTCCGCATACGCGCGAAAAACCCGCTGATTGCCGATCAGATCGCAGTCAACTATCGCAAGGCTGATCTCACAGCGAAGCAAAAATCCATGATCGAGTTCGCCATGAAAGTCTCAAACGAGTCCCGTGCCATCGGTGATGAAGATTTCGAAACTCTGCGCGGCCACGGCTTCACCAACGAAGACATTTGGGACATTGCCGGCATCACCGCCTTCTTTGGCCTGTCAAACCGCATGGCCAACTTCACCTCCATGCGTCCCAATGATGAATTTTTCGCAATGGGGCGCGGTCTCTAGAAGGCATTCAGCAAGCGCTCAATTTTCGCCACCGATGCCTTGTATCCGGCAAGGTCATCGTAACCGACAGCGCAAATGACGCGGTCAACGCCGACGCGGTCATAGGAGTCGATCAAGGCTTTCGCCTCGGCATCATTGCTCACAGCAAACGGCACAAGCGCCGTGACCTGGCCTCTGTCCTGCCCGCTTTCATCGCAGAGCTCATCGTATTTCTCGATCGATGCTGCAATCTCATCTGGCGAACGAGCCATGGGGAACCAGCCGTCACCGTATTTAACAGCCCGTTCCAGCGCATGGGGCGGCCCGCCCCCAATGAGGATTTTCGGCCTCCGCGGGCGCGGCTTGAACAGAAACTCCTGCCCGTTAAGCTCCATCTCGTCTGCCTCAAAACAATCGATCAGGAATTGCAATATCTCATCCGTAACGCGGCCACGATCCTTGCGATCAATGCCGAGCGCTTTGAATTCCGCATCCATCCACCCCACGCCAACGCCGAGGATGAGCCTTCCCTTTGAGAGTTCCTGCACCGTGGCAATCTGCTTGGCTGTGGGGAGTTTTGACCTGTAGGGCAAGATGAGAACGCCGCTGCCAAGACTAATGCGGCTCGTCACCCCGGCAAGCCAGGCCAGTGTGGTGAGGATATCGAGGTAACGCCCGCCGCTGCCCTCAGCATCATCCGGCGGGATGGCAATATGATCTGTGATCCAGAGCGACTCAAGACCTGCGTCTTCCGCGGCTCTGGCGCAGTCAGCCATCAGATCAGGCGTTGATTGCTCGCCCATATTTCGCAGCGTAATACCAAGCTTCATTTCAAACCTCTTCACATGCCCCTTAAGGCCTTCGTGCAATCACCTTGATCTCGGCTCTGGCGCCGGGAATGACAAGCTCCGTGATGCCAATCCAGGTCGATGCCGGATAGGGTTCCTTGATGAACTCATCCTTGACCTTCGCCATTGCCCGTGTGTTCTTCTGCAGGTCGACAATATAAAGCGTCGTATCGACAATATCCTCGTAGCCGACGCCTGCCGCCTCAAGCGTTCGCCCGAGAGACTGCCATGCATTTCGAAACTCATCTTCCGCACTCTCGCCTGATCCAACGACGCCGGAGACAAAGACCAGATCACCGTGCACAACAGCCGGAGCAAAGTGCCAGTTCTCATAGGTCTTGCGGGCTTCATCGGGAACAATGACGTTGATGGGCATGGCATCCTCCAATTTTGTTGACGGCGCTTTTACGAATGATCCCGCAGCGCTTTCCTGATAGTCTATCCTAATGCAAGGCATTGACAAGATGGTCTATGACGGGGGACAGCAAGAGGGGAGGCAGGCTCATGTACACAAGTCACATAACTATCACGGGCGTTATCATGTTTGTCATCGCGGCCTGCGCACCTGCAGGCGGCGCGTTTAAGAGTACGGCGGGAGAGGCTTACCCCTTTGCCGCAGAACTCGAATGTAACGGAACCGAACCTTTCTGGATCATGTCCCTCACTCCGGGTCGAGGAGA
>JAUWTJ010000129.1 GCA_030614785.1 Alphaproteobacteria bacterium
CCGGTGACAAGTCTGCCATGGGCAGCGTTGAAAAAGCAGCGCGTCAGTTTTTTGCCGCCCGGAAGGCAGACGACCGCATCCCCAAGGGGCACCCGCAGCGCGAGGATCTGGAGCGCAAACAGCAGAGCTACGAGCAGGACTTTAACTCCACCATCCTCAACCTCTTTGACAAGGTGCTGTTTCCGATCCAGCGTGCCGGCAAATCGTCCCAACTCGCATCAAAAGCCCTTGATATGACCCGTGACGCCACCAGGCCATTCAACGGTGAGGAGCAGATTGAAAAAACCCTAACTACCCATCCGCTGAAGCTTTATCTTGACGTGGGAAAAGAGTTCGACGCGATCCGTGACAAAGCCCAAGATTTGCTCTGGCCGGAAAACCTGGACGAAGCACGCTGGTCCGATGTTGTCGACCGCTATACCGAGCAGGCCGGCATGTACTGGCTGCCGCCAAAAGGACTGGACACCCTCAAATCCATTGCCTGCAATCGTGGGTTGTGGGAGGACCTCGGCAATGGCTACGTCACCAAAAAGCCGAAGAAGAAACGAACCTCCGTTCAAATTACAACCGACTCCGAGCCCGACGACGCAGGCCAGGTCCGGTTGCGTATCAATCCGCAGAACGCCGGTCCCGTCCCCCGCATCTATCTTGCCGAAGACGGGCCGGTCAGCGAGACGAGTGCCCAGCTCAAAGACCAGGTTCTCACCACCTCGGCACTGCGGGTGAACTTCCAGGTCTGCGATCCATCCGGCCAATACGAAACCGGTGATCCGGTAACCTGGACCAATAAACTCGTCCTCCGCAACAAGCTCTCAGAAAATGACGGCACACGCAGTGTTGAACTCTTTGTCGCTCCCAAGGGGGAAATTCGCTATACCCTTGATGGCAGCGAACCGCGTAACGGCACGGTATATGATGGTCCGATTGCCATCGGAGACGGCGAAGTCCTGCTGCGTGCCTTTGCCGAGGCGGAAAAAATCGAGACCAAGGCGGAGTTCCGTTTTCAGGCCAGAAATGATCCCGGTGTGCCGATCAATGAGGTGAAGCCCGGCCGCCTTGTTTCGCGTACCGGCCGCAAGCTTGATTCACGAAGCAAGACCTTTGAGGGATTGAAACAGGCCGCCGAAAAATCCGTCAGCCTTGAGGGAATTGTGTTGACCGTTGGCCAGGGGAACAGGATGATTGCGGTCAAGGTAGGAGAAATTCAGGTGGATGCTGCATTTATCGAGGCGCTTCTTACTAAGGTATTAGAAAAGTTCACTCCCGACACGCCGGTCACCATGACCTTTCGCAAGGCACATTTTGCATCGGGTCATGATCTCAAAAATTTTGCCGGTAAGCTCGGCATTGAGCTTCAGGCCGAGGAAGTCGAGCAGTGAGGCTCTCGCAAAGATGCAAATATATAAAGAAAGATGAGTAAAAAAGAAACAAAATCTGCATCTTCGCGTCTTGTCGAGAGTAAAACCATCGACTTCGGCGCACCGGACAGTTTCGGCGCCAACCTGTTTCGCGTTCTGATTCCGGCCGCGAGAAAAGATTCGGTGGTGATTGTCGAAGACTATGGATACAGGGGGGAGGAGGGCGGCGTTCCCCGTGAGGAGGAACGGGTTGTGCTCAAGCGTCCGGTCTGGTCGGCCATCGCCGATTCTGTCCGCCGCGAGTTCAATGCTCGGCTCAAGTCAGCCAAGGTGCGTGTAGGCCGTTGGCATACCGGTACTAACCTGGTTGACAGATTGCTGGGTAAGGAACTATGTGTGCTGGCCTGGGCCGCGGAAACCGCAAACGCAGAGCAGTTCCCTGTTATCTGCAGCAAATGGGCAGCCCTGCGCCCCGAGGAGCGCTGGTGGCTCTTTGCCATGACCGTGGCTGAGGCCGGCCTGCCAGAGGACACCCAGCACGGCTGGCGGCGTGCTTTGTTTCACGCACTTTCCGACGGTGAGAAACCGGCGTCTAGAAGGAAACGCCGCTCCCGGCCCCGGCAGGAAGATTTGTTTGAGTTACCCTTGTTCAAGGATTTGAAATGAGTAAAGCAATTGTCCCATTTTCCCTCAAAGATGCTCCGGCCCTGATAGAACGGCTGCTGCCGGTGCAGAAGCTTTCGGCAGAGGCGTACAAGGAGCAGATGGCAAACCAGGGCAAAACCCTCACCGCTCTTGGCAGTTATTGGAAGGGCCGAAAGCCGTTGATTATGAACAAGGCTTGCATTCTTGGCTGTCTGCTGCCGGCCACAGATGACCCCGCCCGTGACTTAGCCATCTTCGAGAAACTGATGGCCATGGATGACGAATCTTTTGTCATCCGTTGGAAGCGCCGCCCAAAGCCAATGGAGATCCTTTCTAAGCTCTCAATTTCCCACATTTCTGATTATTTCACTATCGAACCGGAGGGTTTACTTCCCTCATCCGCACCGATGGATTGGTCGAATCCCGAATACGCTGATGTGAAAGTGGCCTGGCGGGAAGACTTGCCTGAACTGGAACGGCGCCGGTTGGAGGCGCAGATGCTGCCTATGGCTCCATATCGCGAGTGGGTGGCAGCGGCAAGGCGTCCTGAAGAGATTATGGATACCGTACACGATCATATCTGGGAAGCGGTCAACGACCATCTGGGTACAAACGCCCATTCATTTCCCGAACTGCTCGAGCAGCTCGGCGTCATGCGCTTCGGGCATCGACCACGGTTTGCTGATACTTTTTGTGGTTCCGGCCAGATTCCCTTCGAGGCAGCCCGGCTTGGCTGTGACGTATATGCCTCCGACCTCAACCCTGTGGGCTGCATGCTTACCTGGGGCGCCTTTCATATAATCGGCGGCTCGCCGGAAAACCGTTCCGCGCTGAAGCGCCAACAAAAAGAATTGGTTGAAAAAGTCCAAGCCGAAATTGACCGACTTGGTGTTGAAACCGACGAAGAAGGCTGGAGGACAAAAGCATTTCTTTATTGTGTTGAAGCCCGCTGTCCACAAACAGGCTGGATGGTGCCGCTGATTCCGTCGCTCGTTATCAGCCGAGGCAAGAAGGTAATCGCAGAACTGTCGCCGGATACCGCCTTCAAGCGTTACGACATCATTGTCAAGACCAATGCATCTCCCGAAGAACTTGCTGAAGCAAAAAATGGCACTGTACGAACTGATGGACGCGGCCAGGACCCGTACATGATCCACTTTGTAGATGGTCACGAATATCGCACCAAAATATCGACACTGCGCGGTGACTACCGTAAGGAAGACGGCACCAATGGCAATCGGCTGCGCTTGTGGGAAAAGCACGATTTCAAGCCTCGACCGGACGACATTTTCCAGGAACGTCTGTATGCTATCCATTGGATGCGGCGAAAAAAAGGTAAGAAGACCTTCGATTACGAGTTCCGTTCCGTCACCGAGGAGGACTTGCAACGGGAGCGTATCCTTGAAGATTATGTGGAGAAGCACCTCGCTGGATGGCAGGACAAGGGCTGGGTGCCGGATATGCGCATCGAGCCGGGATACAATACAGACCAGCCAATTCGCGAGCGTGGCTGGACATACTGGCATCATCTATTCAACCCGAGGCAGTTGTTGGTAAATGGACTGATCGCAAATTATTTTAACAAAGCCTCTTTGGCGGTAGGGCTTTGCCAAGCAATAAACCGGAATAGTCGTCTCTGTGTATGGGACCCATCTCCTGGAGTTGATGCGGTGGGACATGTTTTTTACAACCAAGCCCTGAACACACTTTTCAATTATGGAGCTCGATCTTCAGTTTACCTCTCCAATCAGGTTAAATTGCGTGGATGCAAGAATTATCCGCTTAAAATGAGCCTGAAGCTGGAAGTCTCACCTTGCCCAGCTGAGATATTCCCATTTAATATTGATCTCGGTATTACCGATCCACCTTACGGTAACGCGGTCAACTATGACGAAATCCTCGAGTTTTTCATCGCCTGGCTGCGCAAGAATCTGCCCCCCGAGTTTGCCGACTGGGTCTGGGACAGCCGCCGTTCGCTGGCCATCAAGGGCGAGGGCGAGGACTTCCGCCGTGGCATGGTGGCCGCCTACAAAAGGATGACGGAATGCATGCCGGACAATGGCATTCAGGTCATCATGTTCACCCATCAGTCCGGCTCTATCTGGGCTGATATGGCCAATATTGTCTGGGCCTCGGGCCTGCAGGTCACTGCTGCCTGGTATGTGGTCACCGAGACAGACAGCGCGC
>JAUWTJ010000004.1 GCA_030614785.1 Alphaproteobacteria bacterium
ACTGCGACTTCGGGGGCCTTTCGGGGTTGCCGATCGCACAGGCCAGACAAGGCCAGACAAGGCCAGACAAGGCCAGACAAGGCCAGACAAGGCCAGACAAGGGCAAACACATGCCCCGCAGAGAAAAGGACGCTTTTCATGACAAGGTTTTTCGCTCCCCTCGCCTTTCTTGGCGTTATCGGCCTCACCCTTTCGGGCTGCGCTTCGATGGACATCGCGGAGTGTCAGACCGCTGACTGGGAAACCATCGGCTATCAGGATGGTGCCGCCGGCCGGCCGTCAGAAGACATCTCCCGGCACCGCAAGGCCTGCGCGAAGCACGGCGTCACACCCATCCTGGCCAGTTATATCGAAGGCTGGCATGACGGGGTGGAGCGCTACTGCGTCCCGCAAAACGGTTTCAATGCCGGTTCCGCCGGTCACCACTACGCAGGGGTTTGCCCGGCCGATATGGAAGAAGACTTTCTGATTGCCTATTCAGACGGCAAACAGCTCAATGTGCTTGAGGCAAATGTTCAACAGATCTCATACCGCATCTCTCGCGATCAGGACCGCATTGAGCGCATCATCAAGTCTATCAAGAAAAAAGAGGCAAGCCTCATCTCTCCGGATGGAACCACAGAAGAACGGGTCCAACTGCTTGCGGACCTGCGGGATCTTTCAGAGGAAAAAGGCCAGCTGGAACAATCCGTCCTCGACCTTGAACATGAGCACGGCCGCGCCGAGGTTGAGCTTGAACACTATCGCTCCGATATCGCCTTGCAATACGGGCTATAGCAGGCTGCCGAAAGATCTTTAGCCCCATACAGACGAAAAAGCTCCGCGTCTCCATGTTGCCCTTCGGTTTTACTCTCGGGACTTCATGTTGGCGCGGAGCCTCTTCACACTGCTCTCACGTCCTCACCTTGAGTTGCCTCTCGGGAGTCCTGTGTCCGCAGTATGCCGGTCCGTTGAACCTTCGGGTCGTTTGGAGCAAGCTCCTCATTTCCTTCTGGCATCTGCAACCGGATCCACAATGTACCGCACACTTGCCATAACAACAAGACAGAGCGCCTGACCTTTCGGCGCTTTTTTCGAAAAAAGTTATGGTGCGGTGGCGCAATCCGTTCACAACAGCATTGGCTCGTTTTGATGAGCTCAGAGCTCACTCCCCGAGCTTGCGTCTTTGTTCGTCAACCCAGTCTTTCAGACGTACATTGAAACCATCCTTGAGCGGACGAGAGGTATAGTTGCTCATAAGGCGTTCGGCCTGGACTTGCGTTCTTTCCTCAAACTGGCAGGGGCCCAATTCTACAAAACGCAGCTGCTTCATGTCATCGATGGTGAGGTGATGCTCGACGAGACGCCATTCGCGCATCAAGGGCCGCTCCGAAGCCGAGCAGCGGGCGCCCAGAGTGTGCGGACCCTCGACCACGCCAACCTCAACGAACTCGTTGATCTTGATTTTGGCAATGTCGATACCGTTGAGCGTGAGATAGACCGGATTGTTATCGAGAAAGAACGCCGGGCGGCGGTAGACAATGAGGTTCTTGATACCGCTTCGCAGCTCTGCAGGCGCCAGGACATCACCCGGCGCCGCGCCGAGCTCAATGCAGCTGGTCAACAGGAGACTTGCCGCGATCATCCAGGCTGTGATCGCTACTTTGCGTCCGATGATATGTTGGGTGAAGTTCATAGTGTTCGCCAATATCCTTGCAACTGCCCGGCAGCATAGCGCGGCTTCGCGCCCTGTCCAGGTGATTTTCCAGACCCGGTGTTATCCGGCATGCTCATCGCTGATCTTCTTGATACCGTCGGCGGTCAGCTCAAAGGCCCAGGAAATAGTCAGGGCGATGGGGAAGCCAAGAAAGATCAGCGCCATAAAAACCTTCGCAACCCAGTCCGGCGCATCAAAATTGCCGAACATCAAAGTTCCAACCTGCAGCACGACCCAGCCAACGATGACGTAGGCGGCGGCAACGCGGAAGACGTGGCGGCGGGAGAGTTCTGCCAGCAGCGAGCTCATAGCGTGTATCCTGAATCCGTTCAATCAACCCTAACCTATCACAGATTGTTCCGGTTGAAAGCGCTGAACGCAGAGTTCAGCCTTGCCGCTACAGGCGATCAAGCGGGATATCCTCCTTCGAGGCGGAGGCCTTGTCATAGAGCTGCTGCGTTATGCCCACCGCGCTATCGCCTGCTGCTTCCTGCGCCTTCATCATACCGTAGAGCGACCAGGCATTATTCGGGTGCCTGATGAGCGAGGAGCGGAAGGCCTTTTCGGCCTCGACAGCGTTGCCGGCTTGCAGGTGCAGGGCGCCGACGGTTTGCTCGATCGGATAGTACCACAGCGGTGGCTCCGTATACTGAAGGAGCGACTGCAGGGCAGCGGCCTTTTTGGTTTTCTCGATGGCTTCGGTATAATTGCCTTCAGCCTGATCGATCCGGGCCCGCACGAGAAGGTCAGCCATGATAAAGAGTTCCTTGACCGGTGCGCCGGCGCCGTGTCCCTTTTCCAGCTCCGCGGTGCCGCCGAGCGAAAGAATGGCTTGTGCCTCGGCGCGCGCTGCATCGGTATGGCCAGCCCAGGCAGCATCAACGCCGCGCACATAGTGCCACATGGCCTTCAGGTAGGGCAGGCTGGCAGGCGGTGCGTCAATCGCGGCAACGTCGGCTGAGGTGCCAAATTGCAAAGTGGCAAACATCGGAGACGCCTTGATGGGCTGCACGAAAGGCGCGGCCTCTACAGCGGAGAAGGGGATCAGTGCATCGAGTTTCCTTGAGAACTCAATGGTGGTCGGGCCGTCGCCGGCCATCTGCGCGGAGACCAGAACGAAATGCACATTGTGGGGATAATAGCCGAAGCGATAAAGCTCCGAGCCGTCGACCTGATTCAAATAGGCCTCGTCCACCTTGACCGCTTGCACGTTAGTTTCAAGGCTGTCGAGATAGCGGCCAATGCGGAAGTATGTGTGGCCGGGCATGTGAACGAGATGGCCGGCACCGGGGATCTGTGCGGCGAGGCGATCAGCATAGGGCTCGGCCCGCTCAGGCATATTCGATGGCTCCATCAGATGGATGTAGAGATGAGCCGCGCCGGCGTGGTTCGGATTTTCCGCCAGTACAAGCTCCATCGCCTTGATGGCTTTGACAATGTGAGGTTTGGGGGTCTCAAAGTCGCGCTCCCAATAATCCCAGGGGGTAAGGTCCATCAGACTTTCGGCATAGAAAGAGGCGATGTGGAGATCGTCCTTGTACTTCTTGTGCAGCTTGCCCATGGCATCTGCGAAGGCTTTGTCGAGATCTTCGCGTTTGGCTTGCGGGTCCAGCGAATAGCGCAAAGCCATGGCTTCAATGAGCTTTTGCTCCTTCTTGCTGGCGCCGCCCTTCAGAGCAGAGGCCATGGAAATTGCTGTGAAAGCGGGAACGTTGGCGCTCTCCTCCATGGCGGCGTTGATGTTAGGGCCGAGCGCGAAGGCTTCGGCCCAGTAACACATGGCACACGCTCTATCGAGCTCCTGTGCCTTTTTGAAGGCGCGCAGGGCCTCCCAGTGATTGAAGCCGAAGGTCAGTGCAAGGCCCTGATTGAAGTAGGCCTGCGCCTTCGGGCTCGTGGTGGTGATCTCAAAGTGGTGCGTGCCCATGCCCTCCCACAGCGGCGGGCCGGTCTCCTCCGCGGTTTCCGCTTCAGGCTCAGCAGCGTGAGCAGAAGGCGCCAGCGCCATCAGGAAATCGGGACGGAAGAAGAGCCCGCGTTCCTTGCCCTGCTTGCCGCACAGCGCGCGCGAGGCGAGTGTCGGATCGAGCAGCTCAAGCAGCGACAGCCGCGCAGGATCAACCGTCACAGCGGTTTGGGGACCAGACGGCGCCAGAAAGGACAGCCCCGTCAGCGACAAGGTGCAGGCGGCTGTGCCGGCCAGAAGTGTTTTGGTGATGTCACGCATCTTCGTTTCTCCATCATTGTTCTGTGGCGGGGGAGAGGCGAGAACCGCTTGATTTCAAAGGAAAAAGCGACCGCGCGCCTGATCAGCCCGGCTGATGACCCCATAGGAAACGCACTGCATACCCGGAATTTGCGCTAATTCTACGCTTTATCGACCAGTTCGGAAAGAGAATAAAGTGCAGGAGTTTGGGCCTACAAAACGAACGTGAAGAGCCGCAGCACATCAAACCAGTCGGCGGTCTCAAAGGAGATGACGCGCTCGTTCTTCAACGTGGCACCGGGATAGAAGCCGCACCGATAGGCAACGGGCGGTCGCTTGTATTCGATCTCAACCCTGAAGTGCTTCGGGTTATCCCTGAGGAGGTGGTTCAAATCTCCGCCCAGAGAGCTTTCCATGCCCTTGCGAATTTCCTCGCAGGCGATATCGGGATGAACGCTCTCGGTGGCAAGACCCCGCCCGTTGAACGTTGCAAACGTCCCGATGCCGTCACAAAAAGCACTGGCCTCCCGGCAGAGGTCCTCGTCGCCGGACAGGAAAGCCGTTGGCACACCGTGCATATTGGAGGTGAAGGCCGATATTCTGAACTCCGAGGTCGGCACGTCGTTGATTTTCAGCTCCTGAATGACTGACCCGGCCATGGTGTGGGCCAGCGGATTGCCTGCCGACCCGGCGCGCGAATGATAGCCAATGAAGGCGCTTGCCGCGAAGCTCTCGTCCAGACCGTCCATCATGCTTTGCGGATGACCCGACCAGCCGCGAATGAGCCGTGCCTGACGCGGCAGCATCGCTGCATCGATATTGCGTGCGGTCCAGTGCGCGTCCTTAACCAGGATTTCGCTCGCACCGGCGGCGAGCGCGCCTTCGCAGGCCGCCGCTACCTCGCGGGACATCTGCTCGGCAAAGCGCGTAAAATCCTTGTGATCCGCATTGGTTTCCTCGGCGACGGTCACGCCGGTGACCCCCTCGATATCGGCTGAGATGAAAACTTTCACGCGAAGGGCTCCTTGTCTTGTTCTGAACAAACCTTGAGCGAACCCTGGAGAAGAGTTGTGCGAGACGCAATGACCGGAATCAGACATTGTGACCTCTCCACTCCGGGATGAGGAACTCTACAGATGATGATCAGACAAGCGACCCACTACGATCTGGAGGATTTGCTCGTGCTCAATCAGTCCGAGGTGCCGCATGTGGGGGATATTGATATCGCCCGCATGAACCATCTCTTCGACGAGGCTGCGTGGTTCCCCGTGCTGGAAATCGATGGCGCAGTTGCAGGCTTTGTGATGGTCATGGACCACACGGCCAATTATGACAGCCTCAACTTTCTTTGGTTCAAAGAGCGCTACAAGTGCTTCTGCTACGTCGACCGGATCGCGGTATCGCCGGGTTTTCGGCGGCGCGGCGCGGCGGGCATGATGTACGATGATTGCATCCGGTTCGGTGCGGCAAACCACCTGCCGCTGCTGGCCCTCGAGTACAATATCACCCCGCCGAACCCGGTCTCCGCCGCCTTTCACAAGGCATACGGCTTTCGGGAAGTCGGCAGACGCCGGGACGGCGAAACCTCAAAGGAAGTCTCGATGCAGATACTTGATATTCTGCCTGCCGGTTAGTAGGCCATCGGGTCTTTCGGCTCCAGCCCGAAAGACTTCGCGGGCATGTTGAAGTCGCCAAGGAGAAGTTCATAGTGGAGATGGACCGGGACGCTATAGCCTGCCGTTTGCCCCATTCGCCCGAGTTTTGTTGTTCCGGTTACGGAGCTTCCTTGCGTGATGCCAGAAGCAAAATCCTTCAGGTGGGCGTAACGCGTATAGACACCGTTACCATGATCGATCACCACCATGTGGCCATAGTCATCGCGGTAGATCGCTTCGACAATTGTCCCCGACCCGGCTGAGTAAACCGTGCTCCCTGCCTCACTGTGATAATCGACGCCTTTGTGGAGCTTGCCATCCCGGTCGCCAAACCCGGACGAGAAACAGCCGTGACTGACCGGTGCCGCAGCAAGTGTGACCCCTTCAACCTTGATCAGCGGCTTGAAGTTCTTGAGCCGGTCATCTGCATCAACCGGCGGCTCATTGGAGATCGCCATTCCCGGACAGGTGAAGACCTCGACCAGATGGCCATTTTGATAGACCCCGCCACGGCGCAGAGCGTCGGCCGCTTCAAAACCCCCGCTGCCTTCAGCGCTGGCAGATCGGTCGGTTTCGTCAGCTGTGTCGGTGCTGTTGTCCGTGTCGATGCCGACCACGGATGCCAGGTCGCCCAGCTTGTCATTGAGAACGTTTGCGATCTGTTCGGGCAATGCGCCCATGGCCCAGACCGTGCCAAATGCGCCCAGAACGACGCCAAAAAGAAAATTACGCATGATACCCACCCCGCCATTTCCGAGCCCCCCGGCTCTGGAGGAAGCCATATTACGGTAAATTGGCGCAAAAATCAATTTAGCACAGATCCTGCTCCGCCGATGGATGCAGTCCGCACGGTTGCCAAGGAAAGGCGACCCGGTGTTGCAAAACCCCGATCGACTTGAACGGCTCACGCCCTGTCTGCCCGGGGTCACGCTGGAGCCGATGATCGAGACGATGCAGCCAATGGTAATTATTATTAAGTAAGTAAACTACTTGTAGTATTATTCCCGTGCGGACGACCTTTTCCTGCGTATGACAATTCGCACCTTGTCTCTGATTGCAAACCTCGGCATGGTGGCCCCATTCTTCCACGACAGGGTGTGCTCGCACAAATGACAGAACAGGGTGACAGGTTTTTTGTTCTTGCGGTCTCAATTGCCGCAAGACTACATGACGCCCTTGACGACGCGCGGAGTATATCCCTGCAAGCGATGAATGCCCAGGCTTCGATCGCCCGGGCGGGCGAGCAATCCAGAGCCATGGAACCGATTGTCGACTATATGAACGGGTTATCGCTCTCAATTATCCAGCTCGTGCAAGACGTTGATGACGAGGCCCTCTTGATTTCCCGCGAGTCCCTGACAGAGTTTCGGGAGAGCGTTGCTGTTGAGAGGTTTGTCGACGCCGTTCGATTGGGCCAGGGTGCAAAACATATGGATGCCATCGAGGCAAAGGTGGAACTCTTGCGCCACAATCTGACGGTGATACGACAGGGGACGGGGAAGAAAATCAGCGTGCTGATCGGGCTGCTGTCCTCGATCGAGACCACCCTGCTTTCTGCAAATATCGTGACCTCCAGTTTTCGTATTGAAGTCGGCAAACTTGATTCCGAACACAAAGTGACATTCGAGTCGTTGATCGGTGCTTTCAATACCGCGACGCAAAACATTCGATCTGTCGTCAATCGCTGCAAGGCAGACCTGGCAACCACCCGGGTGCTGGCCACAACAAAAAGATAAAGAGATCAACAATGAAGGCAACGAAATTGTTCGAGCACTATGATCACGAGTGGATTGTGTTTGGCCGCGACCCGGAAAAACCGACGGGCATCATTGATACCAACCAGTATATGATCAAGGCACGAGGCGCGGCGATGCTGCTTGATCCGGGCGGTGTTGAGTTATTCGCGCCAATGCTTGCGGCCGTCGCGCAACATGTGCCAATCAGTTCGATCAAGCACCTCTTCGCATCACATCAGGATCCTGATATTATTTCCTCACTGGGTTTGTGGGACAAGACACTTGAAGGGGCAACCCTTTATGCCCCCTGGATTTGGGAAGGGTTCATCAAACACTTCGGCTGTGAGGCAATCGTCTATGATCCGCTGCCGGACGAAGGTCGGACCATTCGATTTGGCGATACCGAGCTTGAGTTTGTGCCAGCCCACTACCTCCACTCCTCGGGTAATTTCAGCGTCTATGACAAGTCGGCCAAAATTCTGATGAGCGGGGACATCGGTGCAGCGCTGCTTCCTGATGGTGCGCCGTTCTTTGTGGAGGACTTCGATACACATACCTCTGCCATGACGATGTTTCACCAACGATGGATGCCCTCAAACAAGGCCAAGGCGGCCTGGATCGCACGGGTTCGAGAGCTGGATGTGGATTATATGGCCCCTCAGCATGGCGCCATTTTCAAAGGCGAGGATGTCGTCCGATTTCTGGACTGGTTCGACGCCCTTGAGGTGGGCATCGCGGTTTGAATCAGACCTGCATGGCGTTGATCCTTGTTCATGCCGCCTGCCCCGGGTCAGACGTCCCGGGTCAATCAGCGGGAGCCGGGGCGTCAGGCGTCTGACGCCAGGCCTTTCAGTATGGTCGCTACCGAATACCTGAAGGCCTCTTCGACCGGGCCGTCAAAGCCGAAATTGCCGTCTATTTCCATAGTGACGAAACCGGTGAGAAAGCTGATGAAGCAGCGCGCCGCAGCAAGCCCGCCTGGATGACGGGCTGACAAAAATGGGGCGCACGCTGCCTCATCCCGCATTGGTTATTTTCAGGCCGCGTGCTAGCAATGAAGCATCAAACACCATGAAGGAGGGAAATCCCATGTCGCTGCAGAAACTGGTTGTTACACTATTTGGCGTCCTGGCGCTGAGTGGTTTGATCTCGTCGGCGCAGGCTGGCATGGAGGCGTTTCACGCCGGCCCCGTCTTTCCGGACTTCGGGAAGATCGCCAGTGTCGACAGCCAATTCCCCATACCCGAAGGAACTGTCTTCAAGATGGTCCTCGACGTCAGCGACGCATCAAAACCCGGCGCCCTGAACCGCACGTTTGAAAGCGCCGCCCGGTTTATCAACATGCATGTTGATGCTGGTGTGCCGCTGGAAAATATTTCCGTCGCCGTTGTTGTCCATGGCGGCGCGGCGCTCGACGTCACGCAGAACAGCTTCTACCAGGCGAAGCGCGAAAGCGATAATCCAAATGCAGCGCTTATTGACGCGCTGACGAGCAAGGGCGTGAACATATACCTATGCGGACAAAGCGCAGCCTATGCCGACGTGAGCAACAAGGACCTGCTTGCCGGTGTCACGATGGCCCGGTCTGCCATGACAGCCCACGCCCTCTTGCAGCAGCGCGGTTATACGCTAAATCCGTTCTAGAGCCCTGTTGTCAGCCGCAAGCAGAAGACATCTGGTTGATCAGGAGACCCGACCCGACAAACAGTCATGAGGTCTGTTGCGGTCCGTGTTTGCAGGAACGCCACACGTGCTGCAGTCCGACACTCCAAATTCCGTGATCCCAACTAAGGGTGTCATACCGGCAAATGCAATACTCCTTACAGTTGTTTCGAGGCCTGCGGTAACCTTATGCTCATATAGTCTTCGTATAGTGTGCCGGGTCGCATGGACAACCTTGAAAGCGAAGTCATGCCTGTTACCTCATCGCTTGCTACATCACACGGCGCCCAGCTCGTCCTCCTCGCGCAGGACAAATCGCAACACGGCCGGGCTGTGCTGACCACTGCCATTGTGGAACTGTTTTCCGAAGACGCCCGACTGTTTACGGATTCGGACCGTGAGCTGATGACACAGATCATCGTTCAACTGGTTGACAGCGTCGAGATATCCGTCAAGACGGCGCTCGCCGAGCGATTGGCAAACCAACCCGATACGCCGCGAGACCTGGCGATGCACTTTGCCAATATGGAGGCGGGTGTTGCATTCGCCATTCTGAAAAACTCGCCGGCTCTGAAAGATCCGGACCTGATCCGGATTGTGATGCACAAGACCATGGAGCATCAAATGGCCGTCTCGGCACGCTCAATCATTTCGCCGGCCGTATCCGGAGCGCTGGCCGAGAGCGAGCACGACAGTGTGGTCCAGGCGCTGCTGGAAAATAGCGGTGCCACAATCGACCATGAAACCTTCGAGGGCATAGCCGGAAGAACGACGGAAGATACTGTCTTCAACGAGGCGCTGGTCAACAGGCGCGACCTGCCAAAACATGTTTGTCACCAGCTTTACTGGGCGGTCTCCGCGGCCTTGCGACAGACTCTCATTGACAATCACGACATCGATGAAGACAGCATTGACGACGCTATTGAAGGCGTTCTTTCCGACATGATCGAGCATCTCGCAGATGAGAAAACCGAAGGCGAGGATGTCGCGGCCCGGGTTGAGCTGGCGATACGCAAGGGCGTTCTTGGCGAAGCCCTGCTGGCGCTCTTGCAATCGGTGCAGATCCACAGATTTACGACGTGGCTTGCCGCTGCAAGTCACCTCAGGGAGGATCTCATCAGCAGGATCATGTTCGAAGAGGGCGGCGAATGTCTGGCGGCCATTTTCAAAGCGCTTGAAATTGATCGGGAAGACTTCCTGTCGATCTTTGTTTTTCTGAGGCAGGGACGCCTCGGAGAAAAGACGGTTCCCGCAGACGAGATCCAGCGCGCCGCCGAATTTTATTCCGGGGTCAAACCGGACCGGGCCGCGAAGTTTCTCAAGCGACTGCAAAGGAATCCGGATTATCTGAATGCAATCCGGACGGTCAATACACGCAGCGCCGGGGCCTGAGGTCCTATCAGGCGTCAAGCCGGCGCGCCGGATCAATCCGCTTTGGCCGCCTGTACCCGCTCCTGCACACCGGTCTTTGCAACCAGATCACGAAACCATATCACTGGATTTTCGGACGCCCCGGGTCCAGGCGAGAATTTTACCTCGCCCAGTTCACTGACAAACTCCGGATCGCGCATCCATTGAAGAATGTGCCGTGAGGCTCTGGTGGCGCAGGTGCCCTCTGTCAGAACCTTCGCGTCGAGCAACCTGAGCATGGTCAGGGCCTTTTCAGCCCCGGAGACCGCGCGCCGGGAAATCGACTGGAAGAGCTGACCCTCCTCCTCGACCCTCGACGACAGGACATCAAATGCCTCAACAACCTGGCCCTTTTCCGTCTCGGGAAATCCCGAGGCCAGAACCCGGCCCTGCAAGGCGGCCAGGCATCCAAGCCGGCGCAGCAGAGGTTCATGCGCATCGAGAAACAGCCGTTCCATCTTTGGACCGGTCAAGATCGGCAGGATGTAGTTGACCAGACGCGCCTTGCTGGCGCTGCCAATAATATTGTCTTCAAGGTCGAGCAACAATTCGATCCGGGCATCGGGCGTCGAGGCAGCGGCCATATACTCCTCGGCCATTTCCAGTGCCGTCAATCGAACCGACCGGGTTTCAAAGGCTGACACAATATCCTCAAGCGAGACCATCGGCCCCTGGCACAGAACCATGCGTTTGGCCAGGCTTCGCGTCAGCGCAACCTCACGGTTGATATCGTCGGGACTGAGGCGCTTGATCCCGTTCAGCTCCTGCAGGACCCGGGTGACGATCGCCTTGCGGGAATGCGGCAGGCCATCGTTGACAAAGAACCCGGCAAGTTGTTTCAGTCCCGGGCGTCCGGCAATGTCAGGGTTGTCTGCATTGCCTAAAAACAGATCCACCATCAGGGTCAGCGAGGCCCCAAGGTCGGGCTGCGCACCGAGGAAATCCGCCAGTGACGCGCGCCCGCTCACCATTTCGGCGGCAAAGTCATCAATAGAGGCAAGGCACACCGCCTGTCCACGCTCTTCGCCCGGCAAGTGATCCATCAGGGACAACAGAAGGGGCAGTTTTTTCGAACAGCCGGAGACTTTACTCAGTGTACGGGCAATGGCGCAGTTAATCACATAGTTTGGCTCCGGTACCGCGCGCGCCGCCTCCCATGCCCGCCCGAGATTGCCCTCGGCGTCTTTCGGACATCTTCCGGCCCGATCTTCGGTGAAGACCCGTGCCATACCGCGCGATACCAGATCATTGAGCTGTTTGATGATCTCCGTCACCGGCAGGTTTTCGGCTGACGCCTGAACGACCGCCCATTTCTGCACCGCATGTTGCATGACCGTTCCTCTGGACTGCAGGCTTTGCAGTACATCGGCGCGGTGCAAAAGCTCCATCGTCGTCAGGCCTTCGCCCTTCAAGGTATCTTCCAGGACACGCGAGATTGCGGCCCGGGCCTTTGACCCATAAAGATCACTCGGCGTGGCACAGGGGAGACGTACATCCTCCGGCCGCAGCTGCCGCTTATGCTTGACGACCTTCGGGCCACCCTCTTCAAAAACTGTAATGGGCAGGTATTCGCCGGTCGCAAGGTTACAGGTTTCCTTGATCACTTTTGCGCCCGAGAATGTTTTCTGCAGCAAGGCGTATTTGGCGGCGTTCAGCGCCGCGCCGCGCTCGGCAAAGGCCTCTTGTAAAACCCAGCCGGTGTCGCCGGCACGGATCACAAGAACCTCGTAGTGAATCTGCTTTGCCAAAGGAAGCCCCAGTTGTTCCCGTCGTTGAACCCCTTCAACACCCTGATGATAGGAAACTCTGCTTAAGGTCGAGTAAATTGTAACCTTCTTACAGCACCAACTTTTACGCGTTTTACTGGAAGAGCCTGGCTGGCTCAACACGCTCAACGGGAAAGACTACACCCACAGCGTTCGGGCCGCTGACTGTCTGGTCCTGAAGGTAAAAGTCGTACCGCTAACGCGAGGAAGATTGAACTCTGAACGCTTTTTCTGTGAAAAAGCTTTAGTGGTGCCGCTAAGGTGATTCGAACACCTGACCCCCGCATTACGAATGCGATGCTCTACCAACTGAGCTATAGCGGCACTCTCCCGGTCCAGGACCCTTGAGAAAGGGCCCTCGCGAGGCGTTTTTCCTACTCTGAACCGGGTTGCGGTGCAAGGGCTTTCAGGAAGGCCGCGAGATCGGCGGCGCTGGTGGCGGGGACCTCTTCCATGGGGATATGGCCGACGCCATCATAGAGAATGAGGTTCGAGTTCGGGATTTTCTCATCGAATACATGGGCGCCGTGCACCGGGACCCAGGTGTCCTCTGCCCCCCACAGAATGAGGGTCGGGGCCGCGATCTCGCCGAGGCGCTCAACCGGGCTGGCCTGCCACGGCGTGTTCATGCGAACCAGGGTTGCCTCGCGCCGGCCTTCGCGCAACAGGAAGGCCTGGATGCGGGTCACCATGTCTTCCGTGACGATCTCGCCCCTGGCGACGGCATCAAGCAGCTGCGCCTTCACGGTGTCGCGCGGCAGGATATGGAGCAGGAGGTTTTTCAGGAGCGGCATGCGGGCGACCCGGTAGACCAGCGCTTCATCGTTATCACCCTGGCGCGGAATGCCCGAGGCATCGACCAGCACGAGGGCATCAAGATCATCAGGGTGGGTCAACGCATAGCGCCAGGCGATGCCGCCGCCCATGGAATTGCCAATCAGAGTGAAGCTGTCGAGGTTCATGGCGCGCACGAAATCTTCGAGAAATTTCTCATAGTTCGTGTGCGAATAGTCATAGCCCGGCGCAAGCGAGGACAGGCCGTGGCCGAGAAGGTCGACTGACACGATGCGGTAGTGCAGCGCCAGTTCGGAGTGCGCCCAGGGCTCCCAGGTATAGAGCGAGGCGTTCGAGCCATGGACGAGGAGAAGGACGGGTCCCTGCCTGTTGCCCTGATCGCGGTAGTGGGCGGTGAGGCCACTGGCGAGCTCAATGAATTGCGATGGTGGCTGGCCGTAGCGTTCGACAAGCGTATCGTAGGGAATATCGGCATCCCGAATGCCAAGGAAGGCGCCGAAAAGGATGCCGCCGAGTAACAATAGAAAGATAAAAAATCTGCGCATCGGCCTTACCTCCTGTCGTTTTCTTGCCGCTTTTCTGTCGCTTTTCCGTCGTGGGCCGCCTACCAGCCGTCCTTGTTATCGGGGTCATCGGGGTCATCGAAAGGGTTCGCACCCGGGCCCGGGTCATCGACCGGCGGCGCTGTCAACGGGGCGTCACTTTCTGCGCTCCCGCCCGGCGCGGCGATGACACTTTCTCTTGCCAGCGGATTTGACGCGCCGACTTTTGACGCCCTGCCGTGCTGCGGGACGGACGCAGTATCAGGCACAGCATCTATGATAACAGGCGCGCTGGCTGGCTTGTCGGCGGCTGTTTTTTCATCAGTATCTTTTTCATCTGTATTCGGCGGCGTGGCAACGGGGGTTATATCCTTTGCACCAACCCCGCCCTCTTCCTCTGTGATGTCCTCTTTGCCATCCTCTTTGCTATCCTCGGGAGCCTCTGCTTCCACCGGTTCAAGAACCAGCCCGGCGATGAGGTCGGCGGGGGCCTGCCAGCTCAACGTATCAAAGGCGCCGCAATTGTTGCAGGTCGAGGTCCACGCCGCGCTCTCGCGGCCACAGGTCTCGCACATCCAGTGGGCGTCGCGCGGTGCGGTGACGGTTTTTGACAGCCAGTCGCGCGCGAGATCCTCGTTGCCATCTGCCGCCTCGATGTCGGCCATGAGCTTGCAGACGCGGGCGGTGGCGTACCCTTCGGCGAGGCCCGCAAGATGCTTGCGCGCCGGTTTGTGGCGGCCAAGGGCAAGATCTTGCTGCGCGCGCAGCAGGCGGCTTTCAATGTGGTCGCGATTGAAGTCAGCCAGACCCTTGAGCCATTTGGCGTCGGCCCTGATGTCTTCGGCTTCGGGATCGCGCCCCTTTCTCGCTTCTGCGTAGGCGGGAACAAGATCGGGATGCGGCGATGCGGTCCAGGCTTTCTCGATGGTCTGCGCGGCCTTCCACAGGTTGTCGGCGCGGATGTGATGCCTGGCGGCAAGCACGGCAGCCGGAACCAGACCGGGGGAGAGGTCTGCGGCTTTCAAGCCCCAGTCTTCGGCTTCTTTGGCCTCACCCTTACCTGCGGCATCCAAAGCCTGCTCGGTATAAAGAACAGCGCTGCGACGCCTGGCGACACCGGCTTCAATGTGTTTTGAGGCAACGGATTTCTCAAGCGTTTGTGCAGCCGCGGACCATTCACCGATCGCGGACTGGAGCTCGAAGAGGGCATTGAAAACCCAGGGCGTTTCCGGCTGCAGCTCGAAAGCGCGCTCGGCCAGACCGAGCGCTTCGAGACGGTTACCGCTGCGGGCGCTTTGCAGAAAAAGCCCGCGCAAACCGAGAAACTCCGTCTCCGGATTATCGAGCATTTTCTTGTAGGCTTTGGCGGCGCGCTTTTCATCGCCTTCCAGTTGGGCCGCCTGCGCCGACAGCAGCAGCGTCAGCGGCGGATCATTGAGCAGCGCATTGGCGCGGGCGGCGAGTTTTCTCACCTCGCTCGGGTTACCGGCCGCAACCGCGACAAGACCCTGACGCAGCGCCTCCTGGCCCCGGACCTGGCGGCGGGTGCTCGCCCAGGTGAGGAGCGCAACCGGGCCGCCAATGGTGCGCAGCAACAGGCGGTAGCCATAAAGCAGCAGCGCCATGAAGAGGATCAGCAGCACGGCGACAAGGGTGAAGCTGGTCTCGATCCGGTAGCCAAACCAGGTGACAGCAAAGTCACCGGGATTGTCGGCAAGCCACGCCCCGCTTGCGGCGAGGGCAGCAATAACAAAGAGGAACCAGAACGCTTTCCACATGGATGCTACTCGCTCTCAAGGGCGGTCAGGAGGTCTGCGAAGACCTGTGCTGTCAGCCCGGTAACAAGAGTGTCGACCTGACGCCTGGCGCGGGCCCGCTCGAGCCAGGGCGCGGCACCTTGCGCAGCCGGGCCCTCAAGCCTTGCAAGCTCCTCGACTGCGGCTGCCAGATCCTCGATGGCGATGCGGTTTTCAGCGCGCGCGAGGATCGACTGCCAGTCGTCACCGTCCAACTCGCCCACCTTTCTGATGGAGAAGAGCGCCGTAAACTGATTAACGATCCAGTTCCAGACCCCGCCGCCTTCACGGATCCGTTCGGCCTCGGTAATGGCGTCGATAGCGGTTTCGAATTCCAGAAGCAGGGCCTTTGCGGTCGGCGCGCCTTTCTCGGCAAAGGGCTGCAGCTGCGCGGCAAACGCATCGCCCGGGGCAAGGGCCGCGAAGGCACCAAGCTCTGTTGCAAAAGACCCCGACGTGGCGGCGGCGCGGGCAAGCTCTGTGGCGCTGAGGGCGAGGACGGCGGCTTTGGCAGCGCCTTCAGGGTCGGCCTCTTCAATGGCGGCGAGACGGGCGCTGAGTTCGCCCAGCTCATTGCGCGGGCTGAGACCTTGCAGGATTTCGCCGAGGTTCTCCGGCGGCGCGACTTCTTCCAGAGCCTCGATCCGCCCGCCGGCCTGATCAAGGCTCTCGTTCATGGCGGCAAAGCGTTCGTTCAGGGTCGCGAGCGCGTCCTTCATCCGGGTGACATCACCGGCGCTTTGCGCCTGTTGCCCCGGGTTTGCATCATTGGCCACCATCGGGTCCTGCTCACCGGTCTCGGCTTCAAATGTATCGAGACGCTCCTCAAGGGCGGCGATCATGGATTTTGCGGCCTCAAGATCTGATGCGACGGTTTCCCCGCCACCCTCTTCCAGTTGGCCCAGAGTATTCGACAGCGCGGCGATTTCCGAGCGCCGGGTCGCAAGGTCATTGGCGAGGCTTGCTGTCGCGGCGGTGGCCCGGCGGTCGGCTTCCTCGAGGGCGGCCAGTTTGGCCTCCAGCGCGGCCATCCGCCCGGCCTCCTCGCTGATACCCGGCACGAACAGATCGATCAGCGCGGCGCGGTAGATAAAGGCGGCACCCAGACCGGCGACGACAATGACAGCGGCGACCACAAGGCCGGTTACAAAGCCGCTTGTCTTTGCGGGAGACGTGACCAGATCCTCTGCCTTGTCTTGCGGGACATCTTTCGGGTCGCCAGCGGGCGGCGGCGTCACGACAACCCCGGGCGTCCCGGAGGGTCCGGGAGCGGCTGAGGAAGACGTATCATCAGATGCGGTTTTTTCATTGTCGGCCATCGGAAATCCCTTGAACACGAAGAGGCTACCCTGAGGAATATAGGGGTTCGGGCTCGAATTACAGCCTCATTTTTGTCCACGGGTTACCCGAGAGCGCCTGCCTCCAGAAGTGCCATGAGAGCGGCTTCGTCGGGGGTGGCTGCGACAACGCAGTTTGCAAACGGCAGGTTCGCGACGGCAGCGGTGACATTGGCCGAGAGGCAATAGCAGGTGATCGCCTGGCAAGCCCCCTGCAGCCCGGCCTTGTTAATCAGGTCAACGAGGATGCGTCCGCTGCGCGGGGAATAGACGAGGACGGCGTCAAGCGAGGCTTCGGTTATCCGCGCGATGACCTCTGGCGACAGAGACGCGCTGGCCGTCATGGCATAAAGCACGTGACGATCAACCTGAAAGCCGCGCGTGGCCAGTTCGCCTTGCAGATCACCGGCAACGACGCTGCCGGCAATATGCACAATGGACCCGGCACCCGGATCAAGCCGGGCGGCGATGTCGGCGGCGAGATGGTCCACGTCTCCGGCGGCGACATAAACCGGATCAAAGCCTTCTTGCCTCGCCGCTGCAGCGGTGGCATCGCCGACCGCGAAGACCGGCAGGCGGCGCTCCTTGTGGCATCTGGCGAGGGCGCGCACGCCGTTGGCTGATGTGAAGGCTATGGCCTGAGAACCTTTCAAGGCGCCGGGAAAATCCTCCGGCCCTTCGAGATAATCGGCGCTCATCAGAGGTTCAACGACAGGATCATGGCCCAAAGTCCGCAGCCGTTCCGCAAGGCGTGAGGCATCCGGTTCAGGCCGTGTGACGAGGATTTTCATCTTCGCGTTCTCATTTTTTGGGTGCCGCGCCAGGATTGGCTCCCGAGCCTTCGACGGCCTCGGCCAGGCGCGCCATGAACTCAGGCCCGGCATCAGCCCTGAGGGTCTTACCCATTTCGGTACCGAAAGAAACGGCCTCGGCCTCGCTGGTAACGGCAGCTTTGCCGCTGACATCCTTTGCACCGGTGCCATCGGGCATCAGGATGCGGCCTTCAAAAACCAGCGTATCGCCTTGTGTGAAGCGGGCATATCCGGCGATGGGCGTGCGGCACGAGCCATCCAGCACATCAAGGAAGGCCCGCTCGACAGCAGTGGCGAGCTCGGTGGGGACAGGGGAAAGCGGCGCCAGGGCGGCGCGAACCGCAAGGTCATCAATGCGCGCCTCGATGGTCAGCGACCCCTGGCCCACGGCAGGCACCATGAAGGCGGGGTCAACAATCGAAGTAATCTGGTTTGCCCGTCCCAGGCGATTGAGCCCGGCGACGGCCAGAAGCGTCGCGTCAACTTCGCCGTCGGCCAGTTTGCGCAACCGGGTTTCGACAATGCCGCGATAGGTGACCACTTTGAGGTCTGGCCGTTTGGCGAGGATTTGCGCCTGGCGCCGCAGGGATGTTGAGCCAACGACGGCGCCGTGGGGCAACTCCTCGATGCTGCCTGCCTTCGGGCTGAGGAAGGCGTCGCGCGGGTCCTCGCGCTCCAGCGTGGTGGTCAGCATGAGACCTTCGGGGCACTGTGTCGGCATATCCTTGACGCAATGAACCGCAATGTCGATGACGTCACCGAGCAGCGCTTCCTCGATTTCCTTGGTGAAGAGGCCCTTGCCGCCGATAGCGCTCAAAGGCCTGTCCTGAACCTTGTCGCCTGTTGTCGTGATGACCTGAATGGGGAACCGCGTGTGCCTGTCCTCGACCTCGACGCCGTGGGCCTCGCCGAGGAGCTGTTGCACCAGATTGGCCTGATAGAGTGCAAGGGGGCTGCCCCGGGTGCCGATGCGAATTGTGAGATTTTCCACCGGTCGATTCTTCTGGTCTTGCATGGCGCTTTTCCTTAATTAGTCGGACTTTGAAGGGTCTTGATAGTGGATTTAAGTGCTTCGGGACCCAATGTCGAGAGACCCGAGAGCGAGAATGGTGACCGGACCAAAAGACTTTACAGTATTGGGCATTGAAACGAGCTGCGACGAAACCGCCGCCGCGGTGCTTCGCGGTGCGCCCGGCGCGGTGCCGCAGATCCTGTCTCACCGGCTGCTGACCCAGACCGAAGAGCACGCGCCCTACGGCGGCGTTGTCCCGGAGATCGCGGCCCGGGCGCATATCCGGCATCTGGACCGGCTGGTCAGCGAGGCCATGGACGAGGCAGGGCTCGGTTACGCCGATCTTGACGGCATTGCTGCGACCGCCGGGCCGGGGCTGATCGGCGGGGTCATCGTCGGGCTGATGACGGCGAAAGCCATCGCCCAGGCGCACAGGAAACCGCTCATCGGGGTCAATCATCTGGAGGGCCATGCGCTGTCGGTCCGGCTGGCAACGCCGCTGGAGTTTCCCTATCTGCTCCTGCTCGTCTCCGGCGGACACTGTCAGCTGCTCGGCGTCGAGGGCCCGGGCCACTACAAGCTTTATGGCTCGACCATTGATGATGCGGTCGGCGAGGCGTTCGACAAGACGGCCAAACTTTTGGGCCTTGGCTATCCCGGCGGACCGGCGGTGCAAGCCGCGGCAGAGAGCGGCGACGATGCCCGCTTCAAATTTCCGCTGCCACTGAAGGGTCGTCCGGGAGCGGACTTTTCCTTCTCGGGCCTCAAGACCGCCGTGCGGCTACAGTCGCGCAAACTCGCGGTCGATGGCAAGGTGGCCCCGCAGGACATTGCCGATATCTGCGCCAGTTTCCAGCGCACCGTTGGCGACGTGATTGTCGACCGGACAACCAATGCGATGAAGCTTTATGAAGCCGATGTTTCAGGTCGGCCGTTACGCCTCGTCACCGCAGGCGGCGTCGCTGCCAACACGGTGCTGCGCGCCCGTCTTGAAGGCCTGTGCCAGGCGCGCGGTTACTCTTTCGACGTCCCGCCGTTTGAGTTCTGCACCGACAACGGCGCCATGATCGCCTGGGCCGGGATTGAACGCCTGGCCAAGGGCGAGGCCGACGCGCTCGATATTGCGCCAAGAGCACGCTGGCCGCTGGCGGGGTGAACTTCGCTTCTCTCCTGGCCTCATCCTGAGGTGCGAGTGAAACGAGCCTCGAAGGAGGCATGGCTGAGACCCGGGCCTTTCATCCTTCGAGACGATTGCTTCACAATCCCTCAGGATGAGGAGGGAGACCTTGACTTTCAGCCACATCCGTAGAGCCGAGATTGGCATTCATCATCATATCGCAGGAAAGTATGTTGCATAACCTCTGACCTTGATTTCCAGCCACTTTTCCGTCATGCCTTACGCCTCACTTTCACTTAAACCCCAGAGGTCTCATGGATAAAATTGGTGTTGTTGGCGGCGGGGCCTGGGGGACGGCTTTGGCGGCTGTTGCGGCGCGGGCCAATGCGGGCAGACGCGTGCGGCTGTGGGCGCTGGAGCGCGAGGTTGTTGACGGGATCAACCGGACCCACGAGAACACGCCCTTTTTGCCCGGCATCGCGCTTGACCCGATGATCGAGGCGACGGCCAGCCTCAAGGACCTTGCTGACCGCGACGCGATCCTTCTGGTGCCGCCGGCGCAGCATTTGCGCAAGGTGCTGGGCGATCTGGCGCCGCATCTCGACCCAAAAATCCCGCTGCTGATCTGTTGCAAGGGCATCGAGCAGGGCTCGATGAAATTGATGGGCGAAGTGGCGGCGGAAGCAGCCCCCGGCCATCCGCTGGCGGTGCTGTCTGGCCCGAGCTTTGCGGCGGATGTGGCCAAAGGCCTGCCGACGGCTGTGACGTTGGCGTGCGAGGATGCGAACCTTGGTGAAGCCCTTGTCGATGCCATCGGCCTTTCAACCTTCCGGCCCTATCTGTCGAGCGATCTGACCGGTGCGGAGATCGGCGGGGCGGTCAAGAATGTGATCGCCATTGCCTGCGGCATTGCCGAGGGCTGCAAGTTTGGCGAAAGCGCGCGGGCAGCCCTGACGGCGCGCGGCTTTGCCGAGATCACCCGGCTGGGCGAGGCGCTCGGCGCAAAGCGGGAAACCATGACGGGACTTTCGGGGCTCGGCGATCTCATCCTGACGTGTAATTCGATGCAGTCGCGCAACATGTCGCTCGGCGTCGCGCTCGGCGAAGGCCGGACGCTGAAAGAAGTTATGGCGTCACGCACCTCGGTGGCCGAAGGCGTGCCGACCTCAAGCGCGGTGGTTGAACTGGCGCGCTCAAAGGGCATCGAGATGCCGATCGCCGAGGCGGTCAATTCCATTGTCACGGAAGAGAAGACTGTCAGCCGCGCCATCCTTGATATCTTGAGCCGACCGTTTACATCCGAACACGAATGAAATTCAGAAAGTAACTCACATGCTCTACATCCTTTACTGCGTCGATAAGCCGGACAGTCTCGACCTGCGCCTTGCCAACCGCGAGGCACACCTGAACTATGCGGCGGGCTCCCTTGATATGATCAAGCTGGCGGGGCCAATGTTTCTTGATGACGGGGAGACCATGGCGGGATCGATGCTGATCATGGAGGCCGAGACAAAGGCCGAGATCGAAGCCTTTTCGGAAGGCGACCCCTACCGCAAGGCGGGGCTTTTCCAGACGGTCGACATCCGGCCGTTCGTCCAGTCGCTCGGCAAATAACAGGCCTGGGCCCATGGGCGTTCTTGACTTCAAAGGCGCGCCGAGCGCCGGCACCGCGCTTTATGCACTGGACGATCTGGGCGATCTCGAAGATCCGCAGACCCGCAGCTTTGACTTCGGCGAGGGCGCGGAGCGCTTCGCGATGTTTATCGTGCGCTATGGCAGCGAGGTAAGGGGATACCTCAATCGCTGTCCCCATGCGGGCCATCCGCTGGATTTTCCCGAGCACCAGATCCTGACCCTCGACAAGTCGTTGCTGCGCTGCGCCTCACACGGAGCGCAGTTTGAACGGGACAGCGGCACATGTGTCTCCGGGCCCTGCGAGGGGCGCGCGCTGGTGCCGGTGCCGGTGCATGTCAAAGATGGTATGATCTGCGTGGGAGAGGCTGCAGGAGACAAGAATGGCGCATAGAGACAGGGATTTTCTGGCTGCCGAAGTTATGGCCGAGGCCGTTGAAGCCGAGCGCTTTGACGGCCCGGTGCTTGTCATGGGCGAGCCAACAGGCGTGCTGGCCGGGAAGCTTGATGTACCTGTGGAGCGCTGGGAGCGGCGCGCCGGATCCGGAGTGACCCCGTCACCGTTTCCGCCGTCCGGGCCCTTCGCGGCCGTGCTGCTGCGCACCAGTAAATCCTCTGAGGAGCTTGTCTTTAACGTCGCCCTGGCGGCGGCAACTCTGGCGCCAGGCAGACCGCTTTATCTTTTTGGCGCCAATGACGAGGGCATCAGGTCGGCGGGCAAGGTGTTCGCGCCGTTCTTCGATGCGCCGGACACGCTCCTGACCAAACGCCATTGCCGGGTGTTTCGCGGCATGCGCAATGAGACCGCCGCGCTGCCCTCACCTGACGAGTTTCTTAAAACCATCCGTGCCGAGACGGCATCGCACGAGCTTTCATGGGTGTCGTGGCCTGGCATGTTTGCGCATGGCAAACTCGACAAGGGCAGCGAGCTCTTGCTTGAAAACCTGCCGCCTCTCGCGCCGGGCGCGCGGGTGCTCGACTTTGGCTGCGGCGCTGGCGTCTTGAGCCTGGCCTTGCAAAATCAGACGCTGGATCTTGATATCACGCTGTTTGATAATGATGCGCTGGCGCTGCACGCGGCGGAGCGTAATGTGGAGGGTGCGGAGACGTGCTGCGGTACAAGCCTGGCAGATCTTGAGGGCGAGACCTTCGATCTCATCGTCTCGAACCCGCCGGTCCACACCGGCAAGGCGCAGACCTATACGATCCTCGAGCGGCTCATCGAAATGGCGCCGCAGCATCTCGGCAAAGGCGGGCGGCTGCGCATGGTAGTGCAGGGGACAACGCCGGTGCGGCGCATGCTGGAGGCCAGCTTCAAGACCGTGGCCCTGGTTGCCGAGAACCGCTCCTATGCGGTCTGGGACGGGCTGGTTTAGGGGAGCCTCAAGCCGCAGCTTCTTTCGCCGCATCGCGGGGATGCGCGGTTTCTTGCGGGAACCGACGTTTGGTCTCGTTGTAAAAATCCGGCGGCTCGATGTTGAGCCGGTCACGGACCTCTTCGAGGGGCAGCGGCATCAGGCTTTCCCATTCCTGGGCGGCGAACCAGTCGGCACGAGCGGCGTTCTCGCGGGCCTCCCTGATACACTCTTTCGACGGCACAGGAGACTTGTCCTTGCGGCTGGAGCGCTGCGACATATAGATGATAAACCGGATGCCGAGATTTGGTGTCTGGGCGGAGGAAAACGCCAGCAGGGAAATCTCGCCAAGGCCGTCGCGGCCATAGCCGGACACGACATGGAAGAGATCGTGAGTGTCGCGCAGACGCTCGCCAAACCAGCGCTCGTCTTCAGTGAATTCACGATCGCGGTCGGCTTCCATGGAGGCGGCCATCAGACCGTCAGCAGAAAGATCTTCTGTAACGACAAAATCAAGATAGGCGCGCCCCAGTGAGCCTTCGGGATAGTCTTTGAGCTTGTCGCGATCCTGGAGGATTTCGAGAATGTCCGGCTTGGCGGCCAGCAGCCCTGCGCCGCCCTGGCGCGCCCGGAGACGCTCGGTGTTATTCATCATGGCGCCGCCCTCAAGGGCTTCAACGATCTTGAAAACCTCACCTGTGGCCTCGCCATCCTTCAAGAGGTTCTGCATCGCACGCCAGGCTTTAAGTGGTTGCCTGCGATGGCGTCCTGGTCCGCGCCGGCCGGTCTGTTTCTCGCCCTGTTGCATCACTGCCTCCCGAATGCCTTATCCATGCTCAGTTTGCCCGAGATTGGAATGGATCTCAACACTTTCAGGTCAGAACGTGAACAAGCCCTTAAGCCGCGACCGGCTCGGCCAGATCGGGGGCAGCATTGCCCTCCTCGCCCTGCGCCAGAGCCGCGCGGTAAAGCGCGGGAATGCGGACATTAAGGCGGGCACGGATGTCCTCGAGCGGTTCGGCCAGAAGCTCTTCCCAGGGCTCGGCAGCAAGCCAGCCAGCGGTACTGCCGTGCGCCCTTGCTTCCTTGACACAGGCGCGTGCGAGGCGGCCGTTGCCGTTTTTGGCGTCGCGGCGCTGCGCCATATAGACGATGAAAGCGATGCCGCGATTGTGAGACTGGGCATTGGAAAAGGCTATGACACTGAGCTCGCCCAGGGGATCGCGGCCATAGCCGGTGATCACGTGATAGAGATCATGAATATCGCGCAGGCGCTCGCCGAGCCAGACTTCTTCGGGATCATAGAACTCCGATGTCGGATCAATCTCCGGGCGCGGTGCCTCGGCACTGGCCTCGAGCAGGCCCTGAGCGGTGAGGTTTTCAGATTCCATAAAATGCAGATAGGCGCGCCCGAGGCTGCCGTCCGGCATCGCGCGCAGGGTTTCGCGATCTTCCAGCAACGGGAGGATCGACGGTCTGTCACGCAGCAGTTCGCGGCCGCTTTCACGCGCGTGCATCTCGTACATCGCCCGGGTCAGGCTGTCGCCCTTCAGGGCGTTGATGATCTTGAAGACTTCGCCGGTCGCTTCGGGGTCTTTCAACAGTTTCTGTACGGATCGCCAGGCAACCAGCGGGCGCACGCGTGTATCCGGCTTGGCGGTTTTTGCTTCGGGGGACATGGGGCTATATCCTTTATGGCTTTGAGGGGGCAGCAAGGAACGCAACTGAAACGGGGGTTGGCGCGATTCTACCAGACCGTGCGACAAAACCAATAGTGAGCCCGTCACATTTACCAATCATTACGAAGGAAATCTTTGTACGTTGCAAACTGGAAGCATTCCAGCAATAGTCTAGCTTAGGGCGAACTTTCCGAAATCGGCGACGAGCCCCGCCCTGGCAAGCGCGACCAGCTTGCCGCCGTCTTCGACGGTGGCCAGTGACGGGTCGGAGCCGATGCGGCCATCGGGGAAGTTTTTGCGATAGTCGGCGGCATCGGTGAACCCGCCATTGGGCGCGATTTTGGGCTCGAGGGGCGCGTTCGTGATGTGGCCAGGATATGCAAAAAATGTGAGGGCGACTTCGGACGGCGTGGCGTGAGAGCCGTGGCCCTTCGGATAGGCTTTCTTGCAAAAGTCCATAACGCCGCCGAGTTCCCACCAGCTGCGCAGCATACACTTGACGTTTTGCGTCTCGGGACCGCTCTCGCCGGTACCGCCGAGGGAGTTTTGCGCGTAGACCTCGGCGAAAGCAGCATTGATGGTGGCGATGTTGCCGCCGTGACCGTTGAGAAAATAGATCCGGGTGAAGCCGTGATGGGCGAGCGAATTGACCCAGTCAACGATGGAGGCGATCATGGTCGAGGGCCGCAGGGTCATCGAGCCGGCAAACGCCATGTGGTGCTGGGCGATGCCGACATTGAACGTCGGGCCAACCAGAAGATCGGCCTCGTCGCCGGCGGCTTTGGCGATAAACTCGGGGCAGATGGCGTCGGTGCCGATCATGCCGGTGGGGCCGTGCTGCTCGGTCGAGCCGATGGGAATAATAATCCCTTTGGAATGCTCCAGATGAAGCTCGATCTCGTTCCAGGTCGATAATTGCAATTGCACGGGCGCGTTCCTTCGTCTCAAGGTCTCCCTCTATTGCATAATTTGCAGCGACGCGCCATGTTGCGGCGCGACAGAGCCCGACAGCCACACCGACCTCATCCTGAGGAGCCGCCAAAGGCGGCGTCTCGAAGGAGGCCAGGAGGGTTCGGGGCCTCGACCCTTCGAGACGGCGCGAGCGCCTCCTCAGGGTGAGGTTTTGAATTATGTATGGAGACAAGACCATGAGTACCCCGCCAAAAGCATCGAGTGGCCCACTTGATGGCATCAGGATCATCGATCTGACCTCGGTGTTGCTGGGGCCCTATGCGACCCAGATCCTTGGCGATATGGGCGCCGATGTGATCAAGGTCGAGGGGCCAGGCGGCGATATTATTCGCGGTGCGGGGCCGCACGGCGATAAGGGGATGGGACCGATTTTCCTCAATGCCAATCGCAACAAGCGCTCGCTTGTGCTCGACCTGAAAAAAGACAGCGCCAAAAAGGCGCTGGCCAAACTGATCGAGGGCGCCGATGTCTTCATCCACAATGTGCGGCTCGCAGGCATTGCGCGGCTCGGCTTTGACTATGACAGCGTCAAGGCGATCAAGCCTGACATCATCTATGTGCATGCCTGCGGCTATGGCGCGGGCGGGGCTTACGATGGCCGCCAGGCCTATGATGATCTGGTGCAGGCGGTCTCCGGCGGCGCATGGCTGCAGGCCAAGATCGACGGCTCCGACGAGCCGCGCTATTTTCCCTCGTTGATGGCGGACAAGGTGACCGGGCTGCACGGCGTCTATGCGGTGATGGGCGCGGTGATCCACAAGCTGCGCACCGGCGAGGGACAGTTTGTCGAGGTGCCGATGCACGAGGTTTTTACCTCGTTTCTTTATTCCGAACCTCTCTTCGGCCATACGTTTGTGCCGCCGGAAGACCAGATGGGTTATTCCCGCGTGCTCAACCCGAAACGCAAACCCTATAAAACCAAAGACGGTTTTATCGCTATTCTTCCCTATAATGACAATCACATCAAAAAGTTCTTTGAGCTTGGCGGGCGCGCCGATGTGATGGAGGACCCGAGGTTCTCAAGCTATGAAGCGCGCGCGGCAAACGTCGAGGCGCTCTACGGCATCATCGACGAGGTCGCGGGCCTCAAGACCACAGACGAATGGCTCAAGCTCCTGCACGAGCATCACGTGCCGTCGATGAAGGTCGGGCATTTTGAAGAGATCCTCGAGGACGAACATTTAAAGTCGGTCGACTTCTTCGAGCCCGTGACCCACCCCACCGAAGGCGCGATGCTCAACATGAAACACCCGGTGAAGTTTGCCGCCAGCCCGGCCGGGACCGCGCGGCTGGCGCCAAACCTGGGCGAGCATAATGTCGAGGTGCTGGAGGAAGCCGGGTTTTCGGCGGAGGAAATTGCGGCAATGAAGGATGACGGGGCGTTGGGGTAAGGTTTTTGTCTCCTATTATTCGTCACCCCGGATGCAATGCGGCACGCAGTGACGCTTTGCTGGTCCGGGGCCCACAACGTGGAGATTTGGGTCCCGGACCCGCGAAGCAGCATTTCATGCTGCATCGCATCCGGGATGACGATACTTTCGACCTTGAGACTCCCGCTTCCCTCGCCTAAACTCCGGCGCAAAGAACAAAACCCGGAGGATCCCCCATGTCCAGCTCAGAACACCATCACGGCGAAAACATGCTGTTTCCTGTCTCAAGCGACTGGGCGACGCGCGCTCATGTGACTGCGGCGCAGTATGAGGAAAAATATGCCCGCTCGATTGCAGACCCGGACGGGTTCTGGGGCGAGGAAGCCGGGCGGATCGACTGGATCAAGCCGTTCACGAAGGTCAAGAACACCTCCTGGGCGCCGGGCAAGATCGATATTAAATGGTACGAGGATGGCACGCTCAACGTGGCGGCAAATTGTATCGACCGGCATTTGGGCAAGCGCGGCGATCAGGTGGCGATCATCTGGGAGGGCGATGAGCCGACCGACGACAAGCGCGTCACCTATAAGGAACTCCACGCCGAAGTTTGCAAGTTTGCCAATGTGCTGAAGGCGCAGGGCGTTACCAAAGGCACGCGCGTTACCATCTATATGCCGATGATCCTCGAGGCAACTTACGCCATGCTGGCTTGTGCACGGATCGGCGCGGTGCATTCGGTGGTGTTTGGCGGGTTTTCGCCCGAGGCGCTGGCGGGGCGCATTCTTGATTGCACCTCGACCTGTGTTATCACGGCAGATGAGGGCATGCGCGGCGGCAAGAAAATTCCGCTGAAAGCCAATACGGACAAGGCATTGGAGAAGTGCCCGGATGTGACGAGCGTCATCGTGGTGCACCGCACCGGCGAGGCGCCGAGTATGGTGGCGGGCCGCGACGTGTGGCTGCATGACGAGATGGAAAAGGTCTCAGGCGATTGCCCGGCCGAGGAAATGAACGCCGAAGATCCGCTCTTTATTCTTTATACGTCAGGCTCGACCGGCAAGCCCAAGGGCGTGCTCCACACCACGGGCGGCTATCTTGTCTTTGCGGCGATGACCCACGAGCTGGTGTTTGATTATCATGACGGCGATATCTATTGGTGTACGGCAGATGTCGGCTGGGTGACAGGCCACTCCTATATTGTCTACGGGCCGCTGGCCAACGGGGCAACGACGCTGATGTTTGAAGGGGTGCCGAACTATCCGGATAATTCGCGCTTCTGGCAAGTCTGCGACAAGCACAAGGTCAATATTTTCTATACGGCACCGACGGCGCTCAGAGCCTTGATGCGCGAGGGCGACGGGCCGGTGACATCCACTGACCGGTCTTCGCTGCGCCTGCTTGGCACGGTCGGCGAGCCGATCAATCCGGAGGCCTGGCTGTGGTATCACCAGGTCATTGGCGACAGCCGTTGCCCAATTGTCGATACCTGGTGGCAGACCGAAACCGGCGGCATCATGATCACGCCGCTGCCCGGCGCGATCAATCTGAAGCCCGGCTCGGCGACGAAACCCTTCTTTGGCGTGACGCTCGAGCTCGTCGACAGCGAGGGCAAGGTGCTCGACGGGGCGACCTCGGGCAATCTGTGCATTACTGACTCATGGCCCGGCCAGGCCCGCTCGCTCTACGGCGACCATGAGCGTTTTGAACAGACCTATTTCTCGGCCTATCCGGGCAAATATTTCACCGGCGACGGCTGTCGGCGCGACGAGGACGGCTATTACTGGATTACCGGACGGGTCGATGACGTGATCAATGTGTCGGGCCACCGGATGGGGACGGCGGAGGTCGAGAGCGCCCTCGTTGCTCACGAACTCGTCGCCGAGGCGGCGGTGGTTGGCTATCCGCATGATATCAAGGGCCAGGGCATCTATGCCTATGTGACCCTGATCGCGGGGGTCGAGCCAAGCGAGGAGCTGCGCAAGGAACTGGTCGCATGGGTCAGGACTGATATTGGCCCGATTGCCTCGCCGGACCTGATCCAGTGGGCGCCGGCGCTGCCCAAGACCCGGTCGGGCAAGATCATGCGGCGGATCTTGCGCAAGATCGCGGCCAATGAATATGACCAGCTCGGCGATGTCTCGACGCTGGCCGACCCGGCGGTGGTTGATGATCTGGTTGAGAATCGGATGAACCAGTAATCTTTGAACGGAGCACCCCTATGATTCATGAACGCCACACGGCTCTCATAACCGGCGCGTCTGCCGGCATCGGCGCTGCCTTCGCGCGCGTGTTTGCTGAAAACGGCTTTGATGTCATTCTGACCGCACGGCGCGAGGACATGCTGGTGACGCTGGCCAACGAAATCGAAAGCCGTTACGGCGTCTCCGCCTATGTGATCCCGGAAGACCTTTCTGACCCGGCTGCACCGCAGCGCCTCTATGACGAGATTGCCGCGCGCGGCCTTGATGTTGATGCTCTCATTAACAACGCAGGCTACGGTGTGCAGGGGAATTTCGACGAGGTTGACTGGCAGGTGCATGCCGATTTCATGGCGGTTCTGTCCACCAGCCTGTTGCAGCTTACACATCTTTTTCTGCCGCACATGAAAACCCAAAAGTTTGGCTGGATCCTCAACGTGGCCTCCCTCGCGGGCTATCTGCCGGGGCTGTCGAGCGGCGCCACGCTTTATACGCCGGTCAAGGCCTTCGTTGTGAAATTCAGCCAGGCACTGTGGACCGAATGCCGGGGAACCGGGGTTCATGTGACGGGAGTTTGCCCCGGCTTCACGTACAGCGAATTTCACGACGTGCTCGACAATCGCGCCGACATGGACAAGCTGCCGAAGCTTTTCTGGATGAATGCCGAGACCGTGGCGCAGCAAGGCTTTGATGCGGTGATGCGGGACAAGCCGATCGTTATCAACGGCTGGGTCAACCGCGTGCTCTCGATCTTGCCACGGATCATCCCGGAGACTGTGCTCTTCGGGATCGCCGACTGGAAAAACGGCGGAAAGAAATAGGACTCTTTGTCACCCCGGATGCAACGCGGCGCGGAGTGCCGCTTTGCTGGTCTCTACCCGACAGGGCGTGTGCTTAGCACGCCTGAGAGGTGGGGCCCAAATCTGACATGTAGGTCCCGGACCAGCGGAGCAACATTGACATGTTGCACCGCATCCGGGATGACAAATAGTGAATTCAGCCTTTACGACCGCTCCCCGCAAGCGCCGCACCAAGGCCGAGCGCGATAAAGATCCCGCCGGTCAGGTACTTCTGCATATCAAGGAAGCCGGGCCGCGCTCTGATCCATCTGGCGGCAGTTCCGGCGAGGAGGGCGTATGCGCCGTCGGTGATGATGCCAAGCACAATAAAGGTCGCCCCCAGAACAAGCACCTGGCCTGCGATCATGCCTCTTGCGGGATCAACAAATTGCGGCAGGAACGCGAGGAAAAACAGTGCGGTTTTGGGGTTGAGGATATTGACGACAACGCCCTCCCAAAAGATGCGGTTCAAGCTCTCGCGTTTCAGAGAGTGTGGCTCATCACCATTGTCGCCGAAGATACGCCTCAGTCCGAGATAGATGAGATATGCCGCCCCGGCATATTTGATGATCGTAAACGCCAGCGCCGAAGCCAGCACCAGAGCCGAGAGGCCAATCGCGGCGGCGAGCACATGAACCACTGTACCGAGATGAACACCGAGCACTGAAACCAGACCCGCCATGCGCCCCTGATCAACACTGCGCGCCGTGATGTAAAGCACCGCGGGGCCCGGCACGAGGAGCAGCGCCAGACTGGCCGCGATGAAAATGAGGAATGTGGCTGATTCAAACATCAGGCCAGACTATCCTGGTTGAGGGGAAATGTCATCAAAGCCTGTCTAGCGCTGGCAATTCGAACAGTAAAACGTTGACCGCCCACTTTGGACAATACGTTTGATCGGCGCGCCGCAGCTCTCATTGATGCAGGGTTCGCCCTCGCGGCCATAGACCTGAAACCGATGTTGGAAGTATCCCAGCTCGCCATCAACTTGCGCATAATCTTTCAGAGTTGAGCCGCCGGCGGCGACGGCTTCGGTGAGCACGTCGCGAATGACCGGGGCGAGGCGTTCTGCGCGCTGGCCGGTGACCGATTTTGCCAGACGCTTTGGCGAAATGCCGGAGCGGTAAAGCGCCTCGCAGACATAGATATTGCCAAGCCCGGCGATGAGACGCTGGTCGAGCAGCGCCGCCTTGATCGGGGTCTTCTTGCCCTCGAAGAGCTCAGCGAGCTTCGTGCCTGAGAGTTCATTACCGAGCGGTTCGATACCCATCTTTACAAAGAACTTGTGTTCGGCGAGCGTGGCGCTTTTCGCCAGATCCATAAATCCGAAGCGGCGCGGATCGCCGTAACCGATCTGGCGCCCGTTCGACATGGTGAAGCGGACATGCTCATGCGGGATCTCGGCCTCATCGACGGTGAAGCGGCCCGACATGCCCAGATGCATAATGAGGGTTTCGCCGGTCGACAGGCTGACCAGGATATATTTGGCGCGCCGGTGCATCGCCTCAACCGTCGCCCCTTCAAGGCGCGCCGCAAACCGCTTCGGGAATGGAAACCGCAGGTCCTTGCGGCGCAGCTCGACCCGCGCGAAGCGCACGCCCTCCATATGCGGCGCAAGCCCGCGACAAACAGTTTCAACTTCGGGTAATTCGGGCAAATCCGGTCCTTTCCAGATGAGGCGGGCGGGTCAGGGCCGGGTCAGGAGACGTAATGTCGCCTTGCCCGGGGCGCCCGAGTATGCGAAAGAAATCCCCATGAGTGAAGAGACAATCGATTTCGGATTTGAGGAGGTTCCCGTTGCGCAAAAGCGCGCCCGGGTGCGAGAAGTCTTTGACGGGGTGGCGGAAAACTACGACCTGATGAACGACCTCATGTCGATGGGCATTCACCGGATCTGGAAATCGATCCTGCTCGACATGGCCGACCCGAGACCACACAAGGTCCTCATTGATGTGGCGGGCGGCACCGGCGACATCGCGTTCGGGTTTCTCGACCGCGGCGGCGAAGCGGCCTATGTCTGCGACATCAATCATGAAATGCTCAAAGCGGGCACGAAGCGGCGCGAGGCGAGCCTGTTTGAGGAAAAGCCCTTGCACTGGATCTGCGGCAACGCAGAAAGTCTTCCGATCCCGGATAAAACCGGCGATGTCTACACGATCACCTTTGGCATTCGCAACGTGACGCACCGCGACAAGGCGCTTGAAGAAGCACGGCGTGTGCTCAAGCCAGGCGGGCGGTTCCTGTGTCTTGAGTTTTCCATGCCGACCATTCCCGGTGCGGACAAAATCTATGATCTTTATTCTTTCAGGATCCTGCCGTGGCTCGGCGAGAAAGTTGCCAAGGACGCCGACAGCTATCGCTATCTTGCCGAAAGCATCCGCAAGTTTCCGGCGCCGGAAGACTTTGCCGCGCAAATCGAGGCGGCCGGTCTCGGCCAGGTGAAGACCCAGGCGCTGACCGGCGGCATTGCAACGCTTTATTCCGCCTGGCGGCTTTGAGGCGGGCCCTATGATTTCCTCATTTCGCCACCTCTTTCGCCTGACCCGCACCGTCTTTGTGCTGGCGCGCTACGACATGCTGTTGCCGCGCGAATTGCTTGATGAACTGCCCGCCGGGACACGGCGCGGCACGCGCGTGCTTGGGCGGATTGCCCGACTGACGGCCGGGCGCAAGCGCGCAAGCCTCGAGCTTGAAGTGCGGGTTTCCTCGGCGCTCAAAATGCTGGGACCGGCCTATATCAAGCTCGGGCAGGTGATGGCGACCCGAGGCGACATTGTCGGACCGCACCTTGCCAGGGCGCTTGGTGTCTTGCAGGATCGTCTGGCGCCTTTTCCAAAGGCCGACGCAGAAGCGATCATCGAGCGCCAGCTCAAGAAGCCGGTCGGCGAGCTGTTTTCGTCCTTCAGTAGCGCGGTTGCGGCGGCATCGGTCGCGCAGGTGCACCGCGCCGAAATTACCGAGGATGGCGAGACGCGCGTGGTGGCGGTCAAGGTTTTGCGGCCCGGCATCGAGGCGCTTTTTCAGCGTGATCTGGATGCTTTTGCCTTTGCGGCGAAGTGGGCCTACCGGCTATTCCCAAAAGTGCGCCGGCTTGAGCCAGAGAAATTCATCGAGGTCGTGGCAAAGTCGATGCGCGAGGAAATGGATCTGCGTACCGAAGCGGCGGCCTGCTCGGAGCTGCGCGAAAACAATGCGGGCCGCGAGGATTTCGTGGTCCCGGAGATCGACTGGGAACGCACCACGCGCGGCGTCCTGACCACCTCATGGGTCAGCGGCACCCCGCTCGGCAATGTGATGGAGCTTGAGGCAGAGGGCTTTGATCTTGAGGCTCTGGGCACCCTGGTGGTGCAGAGTTTTATGACCCAGGCCTTGATGGACGGCTATTTCCATGCCGACATGCACCCGGGCAATCTGTTTGCTTTCACGCTGTCAAAAGAGGACGAGCCTTTTCGCGCCGGCCTTGCCGCTGTTGACTTTGGCATTATGGGCCGTCTCGACGAGGCGACGCGCAATTATCTGGCTGATATTCTGATGGGCTTTCTCATCGGCGACTATGACGGCATCAGCCAGGCCCATATCGACGCCGGCTATGTGCCGCGCGGCGTGCCGATGAAAGATTTTGCCGTTGCGCTCAGAGCCATCGGCGAGCCGTTGCTCGGGCGCACCGCCGACCAGATTCCCATGGCGCGACTGTTGCAACAACTCCTTCTGACAACGGAGCGTTTTGATATGCACATGCAGCCGCAGCTGGTGCTGTTGCAAAAGACCATGGTTGTGGTCGAGGGTGTCGCGCGCGATCTGTCGCCAGGGTATAATATGTGGGAGACGGCCCGTCCCGTGGTCGAGGCCTTCATGAAAGAGCGCCGCGGCCCCGAAGCGCTGATCCGCGAAGTGGCGGGCGGCGCGCAGTCCCTCCTCACCACGCTGCGGCGGGCGCCGGAACTTCTTGCCGAAGGGGCGCGGCAGCTGGAAGCGCTCGGCGAGTTAACCGATGAGGGCCTCAGGCTCCACCCCGAAACGCTCAAAGCCATGGCCGAGGCCGAAGGGGTCCGGGCGCGTGTCACGCGGAAATACTGGCTTGCGGCAGGAAGTGTCGCGGCGCTGGCGCTTTTCCTCTATATTGGCTGAAGAATTCTGCCGACAGCGTGTCAGAACGAGAATTTGCACACATTGCCTGGCGACAAAGGATCTGATTCACACTATATTCGCGTGAATAGAGTTTGAAACGCGCAGAATTGCTTGATTTTCTGACCTCAGGAGCGACTTTTGACACTTCAGAACAAGAATATTCTCCTTGTTATCGGCGGCGGGATTGCGGCCTACAAGTGCCTTGACCTCATCAGGCGGCTGCGCGAGAGGGGCGCTGGCGTGCGGGTTATCATGACCGCAGCGGCGGGCGAGTTCGTCACCCCGCTTTCGGTTTCCGCGCTGACCGGCGAGCCCGCGTTCAGCGACCTTTTCAATCTCACCGACGAGGCGCGGATCGGGCATATCGAACTGGCCCGCGCCGCCGACCTTGTCATCGTCGCCCCGGCGACCGCCGACCTGATGGCGAAAGTTGCAAATGGCCTGGCCGGGGACCTCGCAACCACCGCGCTGCTGGCAACCACAGCGCCGGTCCTCATCGCGCCGGCGATGAACGTGCGCATGTGGGAAGCGGTGACGACACAAAGAAATCTTGCGCAACTGGGCCAGGACGGGAAGATCCTTGTGGGGCCTAATTCCGGCGACATGGCCTGCGGAGAGTTTGGTCCGGGCCGGATGTCAGAGCCGATGGAAATTATTGCCGCGGCAGAAGACATTCTGGCGCCCAAGGAAACGCCGCTCGCGGGCCACAAGGTTCTGGTGACCGCCGGGCCGACCCATGAGCCGGTTGATCCGGTGCGCTATCTGGCCAATCGATCCTCGGGCAAACAAGGTTATGCCATTGCGTCCGCCTGTGCGGCACTTGGCGCGGAGACGGTTCTGGTTTCGGGTCCGACCAACCTTGGCGACCCGAAGGGCCTTAAAACTGTCCGTGTGGAGACTGCCGTGGAAATGCTGGCGGCGTGTGAGACAGAGCTTCCTGCCGACATCGCAATTTGCGCCGCAGCGGTCGCCGACTGGCGGGTTGACGGGCTGGCCAATCAGAAGATCAAGAAGAAAAACGGCGGTGTTCCGGGCCTCAAACTCATTGAAAACCCGGATATCTGCAAGACGATCTCCCATCATGCCAAACGCCCGGCCCTCGTGGTTGGCTTTGCTGCCGAGACGGAAAACCTGATCGACTACGCCAAAGCCAAGCGCGCCAAAAAGGGCTGCGACTGGATTATTGCCAATGACGTATCGCCGGAGACCGGCATCATGGGCGGCGATAATAACTCGGTTTATGTCATTACCCCGGACAGCGAGGAGACCTGGCCGTCGATGGCAAAGAGCGCCGTTGCCGGGCAACTGGCCCAAAAGATCGCCGAGCACTTTAAGGGCATGCAATGACGAAGACGCTGCGGATTGAATGCACACAGTTGCCGCACGGAGAAGGCATGCCCCTGCCTGCCTATGAAACCTCGGGTGCGGCAGGCATGGATCTGATGGCGGCAACGCCTCAAGGCGAGGACATTGTGCTTGCGCCGGGCGAGCGCCGCCTGATCCCGACCGGGCTTTCGATTGCGGTGCCTGAAGGCTATGAGGCGCAGATCCGTCCGCGGTCGGGCCTGGCGCTGCGCCACGGGATCTCGATCGTCAATGCACCGGGTACGGTGGATTCAGATTATCGCGGTGAGGTCAGTATCCTCCTGATCAATCTCGGACAGGCCCCTTTCACCATAAGGCGCGGCGAACGAGTGGGTCAGATGGTTATCTCGGCATTTGTGCAGGCCGAATGGCAAGTCGTCACTTCGCTTGATGAGACGGCGCGCGGCGCGGGCGGCTATGGCTCCACTGGAACCGGGGGCGCAGACTGATATGTTCACGCTGTCCCGCAAAATGCAGCTGGCGCTTGAGGCCGTTGTCGACGTGGCCTTCAACGCGCGGCCTGACCCGGTGCAGTCCAAGGATATCACGAGGCGGCAGGGCATTCCCCAGCGCTATCTTGAGCAGGTGATGCAGCGGCTGGTGCGCGAGGGCATTCTGAAGGGCGTGCGAGGCCCCCGGGGCGGCTATCGGCTGGCCCGCGAGCGGCGGCGTATTTCTGTCGGCGAGATCCTCGCGGTCGTGAGCCAGATTGAACAGGCTGAGGAAGAGGCAGGCCCACGCCCCTCGGAGCTTGCGTCGGAAGTCGTCCGCCCTCTGATGGCAAAAATGAACGAGCAGTTTATGACAGAGCTTGAAAAAGTGACCCTTGAGGACCTGTGCCACGAGGCCCGTGAAAAAGGTATAGAACCCGAAAGCTCGATCCGTATGGATTTCAACATCTAGAAAGGACTTCCGCCCATGTCTGACAGCACAAGAAAACCCGGTCGCGGCCGTATCTTCAACTCGATCACCGACACCATGGGCGACACGCCGCTCGTGCGACTGAACAGGATGGCGAAGGATGCAGGCGCCAGGGCCGACATCCTGCTGAAGCTTGAGTTTTTCAATCCGCTGGCCAGCGTCAAGGACCGGATCGGCGTTTCGATGATCGAGGCGCTGGAACGCGAAGGACGCATCACCAAGGACACCGTGTTGATCGAACCGACCTCCGGCAACACCGGGATCGCGCTGGCGTTCGTTGCCGCCGCCAAAGGCTACAAGCTCATTCTGGTGATGCCCGAAAGCATGTCGATTGAACGGCGCAAGATGCTGCTCATTCTTGGCGCCAAACTTGAGCTCACCCCGGCAGAGCTGGGTATGAAGGGCGCGCTGGCCAAAGCCAGTGAACTGGTCGAACAACACCCCAATGCGGTGATGCCGCAGCAGTTTGAGAACCCCTCCAACCCGGAGATCCACCGCACGACAACGGCGCTTGAAATCTGGAACGATACGGACGGCAAGGTCGATGCGGTCATCGCAGGGGTCGGCACAGGCGGCACGCTCACCGGTGTTGGCCAGGTGCTGCACGAGAAAAAGCCCGGCTTTAAAATGATTGCCGTGGAGCCTGAAGACAGCCCGGTGATCTCCGGCGGCCAGCCCGGCCCGCACAAGATTCAGGGCATCGGCGCCGGTTTTATCCCGGAAAACCTCGATCGCGCCCAAGTCGACGAGGTCGTTACCATCGGCACCGAGACCGCCTTTGCCACGGCGCGCCGCATGGCCGCCGAGGAAGGCATCCCGGTCGGGATCTCATCGGGGGCGGCGGTTGCCGCTGCGCTTGAAGTCGCCGCGCGCGACGACATGGCAGGCAAGACTATCGTCGTCATCATCCCGTCCTTCGCCGAGCGCTATCTTTCAACCGCACTCTTCGAAGGGCTCTAGGTCCGGGCTGACATAATGACACTGACCGACGATCAACTGGACCGCTACGCGCGCCACATCATCCTGCATGATGTTGGCGGCGCGGGTCAGGCAAGGCTGATGGCGGCGCGAGTGCTGGTTGTCGGTGTCGGCGGTCTCGGCGCGCCGGTGCTGATGTATCTGGCAGCCGCCGGTGTCGGTGCCAGAACAGATCGTGGAAAAGGCGCGCTCGGCTTTGTCGACTTTGACTCAGTCGATCTGTCCAATCTTCAACGCCAGATCATTCATACCACGGACAGTGTTGGTTTGCGCAAGACGCAGAGTGCTGCGCAGATGATCCGCGCGCTTAATCCGGATATCACTCTGGAGGTGCATGACATGAAACTCACGGCTGAAAACGCCGCCGAGATCATCAGCGCCTATGACATTGTGGCGGACGGCACCGACAGCTTTGAGACCCGCTTCATCGTCAATCGTGCTTGCGTGGAAACCGCAACACCTTTGGTCTCCGCCGCCGTCGGGCAGTTCGATGGCCAGATCGCAACGTTCAAAGGCTACGACAAGGCCCTGCCCTGCTATCAATGCTTTGTCACTGAGGCCCCCCCTGCAGGCGCCGCGCCGAGCTGCGCCGAAGCCGGTGTCCTTGGCGCCCTGACCGGTGTGCTCGGCTCCCTGCAAGCGCTTGAAATCATGAAGGAAATCATCGGGATCGGCGACAGCCTCGCGGGCCGCCTGATGATCTACGACGGCCTCGGGGCCGAGGTCCGCACCGTGCGCCTGCCGAAAGATCCGGACTGCCCGGTGTGTGGGGGGTGTTGATGAAGAGCGGCGAAAGTGTTCAACGCCAGACCAATCGGCTCGCAGGAATTTTCGTTGGATCTATCCCTGCAAGCTTCATCTTGTCTTTCGCCTTCATGTCGCCTGTTCCAATGCTGTTATATTTTTTTGCCACTTTCTACGTGATGCGACAGCTGCTTGAGGTCACCTGCCCGAATTGCGGGAACAAGCCATTCGACAGGGGTTACAAGAGTACAATTTTCGGTCGACTGCAGCTACCCGGCAAATTGTGTGCCGATTGCGGGCAAGTCTTTTTTAAGAGATGATGATCACAAGCAATTCGAAACAACAATTGTCACCCCGTATGCAATGCGGTGCGAAGTACCGCTTTGCTGGTCCGGGATGACGGCAGAGTTGGTTTTGATAGAAATTCCCGCTAAAGCATCGCCGGGATGACGCGGTCCGGGGGTTTGTGGCCGTCGACGAAGGTCTTGATGTTGATGATGACCTTTTCGCCCATGTCGATGCGGCCTTCCAGCGTACCCGATCCCATGTGCGGCAGGGCGACAACATTTTTCATGGCCAGCAATTTCGGATTGACCGCTGGTTCGTTTTCAAACACGTCAAGGCCCGCGCCCGCAATGGACCCATCGGCCAGCATGCGGGTGAGAGCGTTTTCATCGATCACTTCGCCGCGCGCTGTGTTGACGAGATAAGCATGGGGCTGCATCAGCTTGAGACGGCGCGCTGACAGAAGGTGGAACGTCGCCGGGGTATGCGGACAATTGACGCTGATAATATCCATGCGGGCCAGCATCTGATCGAGACTTTCCCAGTAGGTTGCCTCGAGCTCCTGCTCCATCGCCGGGGCGATGCGGGTGCGATTGTGATAGTGGATCTGGATGCCAAAGGCTTTGGCTCGGCGGGCAACGGCCTGACCGATGCGGCCCATGCCAACAATGCCGAGGCGCTTGCCGCCAAGTCGGTGGCCCATCATCCAGGTCGGCGACCAGCCGACGAACTCGCCAGCCTTGAGTGCCTCGGCGCCTTCGATGATGCGGCGCGGCACAGCCAGGATGAGCGCCATGGTAAGATCAGCGGTATCTTCGGTGAGCACGCCGGGTGTGTTGGTTACGGTCATGCCGTGTTGCCAGGCGGTCTCGACATCGATGTTGTCGATCCCGGCGCCGAAATTGGCGATCAGTTTCAGATTTTCACCGGCGCGGGCAAGAATGCGCTTGTCAATCCGGTCGGTCACGGTTGGCACCAGCACATCGGCGCGCGCCACCGCGTCGGACAGCGCCTCCGGGCTCATGATCTTGTCCTCGATATTGAGCTCCGCATCGAAGAGCTCGCGCAGCCGGGTCTCGATCGGATCAGGCAATCGGCGCGTTACGATGACTTTCGGTTTTTTTGCTGTGTTATCGGTCATCTTCGGTCTTCACATCTCTCTGGGATCTTTGGGGGCTCTGGAAATGATTGCGCCCGGCGATTGAAGGAAACGGATGCTGCCTCCTTCATGTATCAGACCTTTTGGCGCCCTAAAAGCCCCAGAGAGGGATTAAGATCTACTTTGCGCATGACAATCAGGTGACAACTCGCCTCTTGACCTCAAAGCCCCTGCCGATCCATGATCATAGTTCCTGACCAGCGCCTCCAGGGCCGGTTTTTTGCGCTTTATTTCAACGGGTTGGTTCGCAATGTCCTTTCCTTCGCTCCGATCTTTGCAGTTGTCTTTTTTCCGGTCGTTTTTCCCGGAGCTCCCCGTCCTTGCTACCTGTGTGGCAACATGTGCCGTGGCTTGCCTGGCGGCCATGTTGGTTGTCGCCGCTCCGGCGCCGGTGCAGGCGCAGGCGCAGGGAGACGGTGTCGGGCCCACAACAGGGCGCGTAACCGGCCGTCCAACCCCGCGCTTTGTCAGCCTCAAGAGCGGGCAGGTCAACATGCGCCATGGTCCCGGCGAGAGCTATGCGATTGACTGGGTCTACCAGCGCCGTGGCATGCCCGTCGAAGTGATCGCCGAACACGACAACTGGCGCAAGGTCCGCGACCACGAGGGCACAGAAGGCTGGATCCATTTTCAACTGCTTGACGGGCGCCGCATGGCGCTGGTCGAAGGTGGGCCGGTCTCGCTCTACCGCCGCCAGGATACGGCAACCCCGGGCGTTGCCGCCATCGCCGACCCGGGGGTTATCCTTCGGCTGCACAATTGTGGCCCCAAATGGTGCCGTGCCGAAGTGAGCGGCTACAAGGGCTGGATCACACGAGACAATTTGTGGGGGGTTTATCCCGACGAGGAATTTGGCTGAAGAATTTGGCTGAGGCAGCTTTCCGGATTGCCTGAATAATCGTTTGCAACAATCACCACCCTCATCCTGAGGAGCATCGTCAGATGCGTCTCGAAGGAGGCGTGGCGGATATCCGGGCCGTTCATCCTTCGAGACGATTTCCCAAAAACCGTTTGGGAAATCCCTCAGGATGAGGAATGCATATAATTGCGTTTTTCAATCCGAAGACTGGCTGAGGCTATAAATCCTTCGCCAGCTCCAACCGCGAAGCTGCTGACAGAACCGACATGTGAGCGTAGTTGGCGTGGTCGCAGCCGATGAGCGCCTGGGGCGCCGCGCTGGCAAACCCGGCGACCGCCGTTTCATCAAGATCAAAATGCAGGAAATGCACGGCAGAGGTCTTGCCGTCCGCCGTTGTGCGTTCGACATCCTGTTCCGGGCGAGCGTAAGCCTTGACGTCGTCGACCTGAATATAGAGATGCTCCTCGACACCGCCGAGACTGCGCAGAACCTTGGCGCGGCGGTCCGGGTCATCGATCTCAAACATCAGTGTAGCAACAAGTTCACCGCCTTTGGGGACAAGGGGATTGTAGGCGGCGAGCTCATCGGCAATTTGCGCCGCACCGCCCTTCTCGACCAGCAGCATTTCGTGCACCTGAAGCCACATGGTGTCCCACGATTCAAAATAAAGCGTCGCCCAAGGGCCCAACGCAATACGGCGCAACTGCTTCACGGGCAAGAGTGCGCGGCGCTTGTCATCGCGCAGCGCCGCAAACTTGTCCATGGCGATAATGTCGTCCGGGGTGAGATCTCTTTTTGCCGTCATTTTTACGCCTCTACTCTAGTCAATGAGACCGTAGGATTTGGCCATCAGTTCAATCGGATGGAAGGGGCCTTGCGGCAGGGTTTGCGCCTCGCCCATATACAGGGCGCCCTGGAGCAGATGTTTGGCGGCCAGCGGGCATTCGGATGCCACGAAGGCCTTGCCCTGACGCACCATGGTTCGCATGGCAGTCTTGCCAACGGCCATGGCCGCGTCATGGGTCTCGGCCATAACCCCGAAGGTGCCGCCGTGACCGGAACAGCGCTCGATGTGCTCGACTTCTGTTTCGGGAATATACTTCATCAGCTGCAGGGCCTTGGCGCCCATGTTTTGAGCCCGGGCATGGCAGGCAGCATGAACCGTGATGCCGCCCTCGAGCGGCTTCATGCCGCCGATCAGCCCTTCGGTTTTGGCAATGTCGACAAGATATTCGGTAATATCGACGGTTGCCTTTGAAAGGGCGATGACATCTTCATTGTCGGGCAGGATCAGCGGCCATTCAAATTTGAACATCAGGCCGCACGAGGCTGTGAGGGTGAGGATTGGCAAGCCCTGGTCGACCAGCGGGCGCAAGCCACGGGCCACCTTGATGGCCTGTTTGGCGACCTGCTCGAGATCGCCTTGCTCGAGGTATGGCATGCCGCAGCAGGCAGAATAATCCACCCGGGTCTCGACCCCGTTGTGAGCAAGAAGCTTGCGGGTCGCAAGGCCCATATCCGGATTATTGCTGTTCACATAGCAGGTCGCATAGATCACCGCCTTGCGGCCAAAGGCCGGGGCCTGCGCGTTCGGGGTGAGGGGGTCCCGGGCGGCCTGGCTCTTGAAGCTCCTGCGGGCAAACTTTGGCAGCCCGGCTCGCGCATCAATGCCCGCGAGTTTTTCCATGAGGCGGCGGATCAATGTACTACCGCGCTTTGTCATCCAGTTCACGAGCGGTGCAAAAGGCCTCGCCAGGGCAGCATTGCGGTCCATGCGGCCCAGTTGATCGGGCACAAATTTCTTGCCCCCGTGGCGCCGCTCGGCAGCCCGGTAGCGCAACATCAGATGCGGAAAATCAAGATCAAATTCATGCGGCGGCACGTAGGGGCACTTGGTCATGAAACACATGTCACAGAGCGTGCAGGCATCAGCCACCTGGGCAAAGCCCGACGACGCAACACTGTCGAGTTCACCGGTCTCCGATTCGTCGATCATATCGAACAGGCGCGGAAAACTCTCACACAGATTGAAGCAGCGGCGACAGCCGTGACAGATGTCAAAGACCCGGTGCATTTCGGCTTCGATGGCCCCGGCATCATACCAGCTCTCGTCCTGCCAATCGATTGTGTGGCGGGTCGGTGCTTCGAGGGAGCCTTCTTGCATGGGAAGCCCTGACTGATTTGGAGACGGAATCGTTTCGAAAATGAAACGGGGCCACAGATATTTTCTGCGACCCCGCTTATCAACCTACTCTAACCGTCGAGCGTGTCGAGGGCTCTCTGGAAACGGCCGGCGTGAGACTTTTCAGCCTTGGCGAGGGTTTCAAACCAGTCGGCGATTTCATCGAAGCCTTCGTCGCGTGCGGTGCGCGCCATGCCCGGATACATATCGGTGTACTCATGGGTTTCACCGACAATCGCAGCCTTGAGATTGGCAGCGGTCGGGCCGATGGGCTCACCGGTTGCCGGATCACCAACAGCTTCCATGAATTCAAGGTGGCCGTGGGCATGGCCGGTTTCACCTTCTGCGGTGGACCGAAAAACGGCAGCGACGTCATTGTAGCCTTCGATGTCGGCCTTTTGCGCGAAGTAGAGATAGCGACGATTGGCCTGGCTTTCACCGGCAAAAGCGGCTTTCAGATTATCGAGGGTCTTGCTGTCTGCAAGCGACATGGGTGTTCCTCCTGATGATGTTCGAACGGGATGCGGGGACGCGGCCCGGTGACGGGTACGATTGAAAGGCGCATGGGCGGATTGAACACGCGCCGGTCGGGGCTGTCAATATCTTTTGGATCCATTCCAGAGAGCGTAACAGCTCATTGGAATCGAACAGTTTTCAAGACCATCTTTTGCTGCCGGATCAGACGACCGAGGCAAGCCGGACGATTACATCGACACTCTCAATACGTGTTCCGTCAGGCGCTTCGGGCGTCGGACCCATATCGATTTTACCGCCTGGAAGATCGCACAAAACTCCCTCTTTTTCAAAGAAGAAATGGTGATGATCAGACAGGTTGGTGTCAAAATAAGTGCGCGTCGGGTCAACAACCACCTGCTTCAACAGGCGTGCATCCGTGAACTGGTGCAGCGTGTTGTAAACCGTCGCAAGAGAAATCGAGAGGCCTTCCTCCTGAATTTCTCCATGCAGGGTTTCTGCGGTGATATGACGATCACCCTTGCCGAATAACAGGCGACAAAGGGCAAGTCGCTGGCGCGTTGGTCTCAGGCCTGCGCGCCGAAGCACGGAAAGCCAGTCATCGTTTTTTTGCATGATGTTCATTTGTTACAATCCCATATCAAAACAATGAAAGACTAATACCACGCGTTCGTGTCGTTAACCAGCTACGAAGGTCTTTTCGGGGCGTGACATAAGGGCACAGTCGGGGAAAAATCTCCCGGTAATCCGCCGCTAATCAGACTGCGAAGCGGTTGCAGGCGGAAGCGCCGGAAATCCGCGGGCGGGTGCCAGAGTGCATTGCAGCGTTTGATGTCTTGTGGCCATTCGCGAAATTATGATACTTGAAAACAAGCAGACTCGCCCCCTTCGCAATGCGCCTGAAAGCCTCCTGGCGATGCGAGTATACAATAACACCAACAGGCCAGGACCCGTATCCCTCATGTCTGACGAGATGACCCACCAAAGACAATCCAGCTACACTTACGACGAGCTTATTACCTGCGCCAACGGCGACATGTATGGCCCTGGCAATGCGCAGCTTCCGCTGCCGCCGATGCTGATGCTTGATCGGATAACATCCGTTACTGAAGATGGCGGCGAACATGGCAAGGGCCAGATTATCGCCGAGTTCGATATCAAGCCGGACCTGTGGTTTTTTGACTGCCACTTCAAGGGCAATCCCATCATGCCCGGCTGCCTCGGCCTTGACGGGATCTGGCAGACCCTCGGCTTTTTTCTTGGCTGGATGGGCGGCAAGGGCCAGGGCGGCGCGATTGGCGTCGGCGAAGTGAAGTTCTCCGGCATGGTGCTACCCACCAACAAACTCCTGACCTACAAAATCGACATGAAGCGGGTTATCATGCGCCGCCTGGTTCTGGGCGTCGCCGATGGCGAAGTTATTGCCGACGGCGAAACGGTCTATACAATGAAAGACATCAAGGTCGGGCTTTTTGCATCGCCTGAAAAGTAATGCCAGAGTAGCCAAATGATGTCATAAAGCGCTCCGGTATCGAAGAAGGGCCCTATGGACCAGAGCACAGGCGGCTTCGCGCGTCAGATTTTTAAGGAGAGTACCAATGTCCATGACAGGACGGCGAGTTGTTGTAACCGGGATGGGCATTGTATCGTCCATCGGGAACAATACCGAGGAAGTGCTTGCGTCCCTGAGGGAGGCAAAATCCGGCATCACGCGCTCACAGGCACAGGTTGACCACGGCTTTCGCAGCCAGGTGCACGGCGCCCCGACGCTGGATGTAGAAGAAGCACTTGATCGCAAGACACGCCGGTTTATGGGCGGCGGCGCGGCATGGAACTATATCGCCATGCAGCAGGCGGTCGCAGACTCCGGGCTTGAAGAAAGCGATATCTCCCATGAGCGCACCGGTCTTATCATGGGATCGGGCGGGCCTTCCACCAGAGCCATTGTTCAGGCTGCGGACATTACGCGCGAAAAAGGCAGCCCGAAACGCATCGGGCCTTTTGTCGTGCCCCAGGCGATGTGCTCGACAAACTCGGCAACCCTTTCGACGCCGTTTCATATCAAGGGCGTGAGCTATTCCATTTCGTCGGCCTGCGCGACCTCGACCCATTGCATCGGCAACGCAGCGGAGCTCATTCAATGGGGCAAGCAGGACATCGTCTTTGCCGGCGGCGGCGAGGAGCTCGACTGGACATTGTCGTCTCTCTTTGATGCCATGGGCGCCATGTCATCGAAATATAACGACACGCCGGCGACGGCCAGCCGCGCCTATGACAAGAACCGCGACGGCTTTGTGATCTCCGCAGGAGCCGGGGTTCTGGTGCTTGAGGAACTGGAGCATGCCCGCGCCCGCGGCGCGAAAATCTATTGCGAGATTGGCGGTTACGGCGCGACCTCGGATGGCCACAACATGGTGGCACCTTCTGGCGAGGGCGCCGTGCGCTGCATGAGGCAAGCGCTGGCGACCCTTGACGTGCCGGTTGATTATGTGAACCCGCATGCCACAGCGACCCCGGTCGGCGATATCAAGGAAATCGAGGCTTTGCGCGAGGTTTTCGGGAACAATTGCCCGCCGATCAGCGCCACCAAGTCCCTCACCGGTCACTCGCAGGGCGCGGCGGGCGTGCATGAGGCGATCTACTCGATCCTCATGCTGAACAATAATTTCATAGCCAAATCAGCGCATATTGAGGAGCTTGACCCGGAAATGGCCGACATGCCAATCCTTCAGGAGCGCAAGGACAATGCGAACCTCAATTGTGTGCTGTCCAACAGTTTCGGCTTTGGCGGCACCAATGGATCGCTTGCCATGCTGCGCTATAACGGCTGACCCTGGCTGATCGATTTAATTTGGATAGTGACGAAAGATACAGGCGGACCTATGAGCGGTGATGATCAGACTACAGAAGACTTTCCAACCGGCACCTTGATGAAGGGCAAACGCGGCCTCATTATGGGGGTTGCCAATGACCATTCCATCGCCTGGGGGATTGCAAAATCCGTTGCGGCGCAAGGGGCAGAGCTTGCCTTTACCTATCAGGGCGAGGCCTTTGGCAAACGCGTAACGCCGCTTGCAGCCAGCGTCGGCTCCGACATTGTGCTGTCGTGTGACGTCGAGGACGACGCCAGCCTTGATGAAGTTTTCAGTACGCTGGAAAAGAAATGGGGCAAGCTGGATTTTATTGTCCACGCCATCGCCTATTCGGACAAGTCGGAACTGACCGGTCGCTATGCTGATACGACGCGGGAGAATTTCCTGCGTACCATGAATATCTCCTGCTTCTCGTTTGTTGATGTGGCCAAGCGCGCATCGGCTCTGATGAACGACGGTGGCTCGATGATCACACTGACCTATCTGGGGGCGGAACGCGTGGTGCCCAACTACAATGTGATGGGGGTTGCCAAGGCGGCGCTTGAAGCCTCCGTGCGGTATCTTTCGCGTGACATGGGGCCGCGCGGCATCCGCGTCAATGCGATCTCGGCCGGACCGATGCGCACGCTGGCAGGCTCGGCGATCGGCTCAGCGCGCGCCATGTATAACTGGAACAAGACCCACGCGCCGATGAAGCAGGTCACTGACCTGCACCATGTCGGCGGCTCGGCGCTTTATCTTTTGTCCGATCTGGCGGGCAGCGTGACCGGCGAAGTGCATCATGTGGATGCCGGGTACCACGTGACCGCACTGCCGGATATGGATGATTTGTAGGTCCTGCATAACCTGATTGTGATCGGTGTTGTCTTCCATTTGGGTGTACTCCGGAGACGCACTTCGATGAGGACCCTCGCCCATGCTTGACCGCTACGCCCGCAAATTGATTGACCCGCCGCTCAACGTTCTGGGCCCGATGGTGGCGCGCAGCGGCGTCTCGGCCAATGCGCTGACGTTGTGGGGTCTGGGGATCGGTGTCGGCGTGGCAGTCGCGGTGGCCTTGAGCGCCTTTTACCTTGCGTTGTTCCTGCTGCTGGCCAACCGCTTTCTTGACGGGCTCGACGGCGCCGTGGCGCGCGCAACAACATCTGCAACGAGGGCGGGCCCGACCGAGTTCGGCGGCTATCTCGATATTGTCTCGGACTTCTTTTTCTGGGCGTTGTTGCCGCTCGGCTTTGCGGTGGCTGATCCGGCCAATGCGCTGCCCGCAGCGGTGCTACTGGCAAGCTTCGTTGCGACCGGCACGACGTTTCTGGCCTATGCCATCCTCGCCGAAAAAGGAGGCTACAAGACCACGGTGCGCGGCGAGAAATCGTTTTTTCATCTTGGCGGACTGACCGAAGGGACGGAAACCATTGCATTCTTTGTCATCGTCATGGCGTGGCCGTCGCTCTTTCCCGCTCTCGCCCTTATCTTTGCCGCATTGGCGGCGATCACGGCGATCACGCGCGTGTGGGAGGCGTGGCGTGTCTACGGGCGATCTTAAATTCTTGTTCCTTTTCGCGCCGGAAATCCTGCCGCCCGACCGTTAAACAACCGGTTCTGTTCTTCCTGCGGAGTTTTCCCTGATGTCGCTGCGCTTCGGTTCTTCTTTCCCTCTGCCGATTCTCTCCATCGCCGCAGCTCTCCTGGTCACGGCCTGTGCCGGCGATCGCGGCGAGCGCAACAGGCATCACGCGGGTCAGGCAGGAGGAGCAGACCTCTATTCCCACGCCATGAAGCTCAAACGCTCCGGAAATTGCGAGGCCGCAGAGCGGCCTCTCGCGCGCCTGGCCGCCCAGGGCGGCGGCTTTGAAATCGCCCAGTATCACCTTGGCGACTGCATGGCCCATCGCAGCGCGGACATGGCCGGCCCGGAGCGCGAACTCCTTATGACGCAGGGCCTTCACTGGCTTGAGCTGGCGGCGGGTTCCGGCGAACCGAAAGCCCAGGCACGGCTGGTCGAGTTTTATATCGGGGATCACATGGGCGCTCCTGCTCCGGTGCAATCCGCCACCTGGTATCTGATTTTTCAGGACAATCCGAAACGCACGTTCATCGAAATTGTCGAGGTTGATCCCGGACCCAAAGATGCTCTGTTTCGTCTGGCTACAGAGGAAGATTGGAAAAAGGCTCAGGCAAACGCCAACGCCTGGTCGAAGGTCATCCAGGAGGTCAAGGTTCCGGATGCAGGATTTCCCCCGGATCAAACGAAGAAGAAACCCCGAGGCAAAGGTGATGGTAAAGGCCGCGGCAAAGGCGGCGGGCATGGCGGCGGCGGCATGGGTTCGGGCCTCAATCATCGCTGAATTCCCGGCATGCCAGTTATAACAAGCCGCACGCGGTTCACAAAAAAGGGGCCCTCGATTGAGAGCCCCTTTGATGTTCTATCTGGTGAAAAAGCCGGGCTGGCCTTTCCTTCCCTCGCCGGTTTCCTGATCAACAACATTCATGTTCAGGCGGCGTATGTCGCCTTCGCGCGCTGGATCAGTGGGGCCGGGTCTGTGTGGAATGTCGTCGCCGACGTGCTACCCCTAACCCGGCAAAACCAATAACAAGGATGCCGAGCGGGCCCGGCTCGGGGACGCTGTCACTACCGGAACCACTGCCGCCGCCCGATTCAAGGCTGGTGTAGACATAGGAGACGTCGATGGCCCCTCTAATATTCGAGCGACCGGATATCAGGCCGGGGAGGCCCGATCCCGACACAAGGGATGTCAAAGTTCCAAAATGACTAATATTGAAGGTGCCAGGGCTACCGATCGCCGGAAAGACCTGGGTTACTGACCCCCCAGGCACGACCAGAGGCGAAAGGACGGCTGTGCACGAAACCGTACCCGTACAAGAACCTGTTCGAGATGGAAGGCTGTATGCAATGAGAGGAAAGCCACCAAAGGAGAAGTAAAGAGTGGAAGGGCTCAGAACGAGTTGCTGGTTAAAGCCGGGAAAGGGGAAGAGACCCAATGCAAAGGATTTTGCCTTAAGTGAAAGGTCAAAGGTAATCTCAATCGTGACACTGTCCAGCGTGCCCAATCCTTTGTTAAATTTTTCGAATGTCGGAGGCAGAGAGGTCAGAAGGAAGGAGTTGGTCAAGGGGGCGACCCCTGGACCGGCATAGGCGATTGTCCCCGTAAATTCGGAGGTTTGAGTTATAACACCCGCCTTTGCCGGGCTCGCCAGCAAGGCAGCAATCCCCATGAGAATAGCGACAAAAAGCCCGGATCGAGTTTTCACTGACATTTAATTTTCCCCTGAAACGACACCCACTCGCTGGTCAAGGTTAACGACACATTAACGGTTCCACAACAGGTTGTTTCGCCCATGGTTAACACCAGGATGAAAAAGCCTAGTCGGCCTTTTTTTCCTTTGCGATTTCCTCGCCGGTTTCCTGGTCGACGACTCTCATGCACAGGCAGGCAAGATGCTTTGACCATCTGCGTTCATGTCGCCCTGAAATGTCTCTTGTTGCATCGAGATCGGGCATGAAAGAGGTTTGCATCTGTTGACAGCTCCTAACTCACTGGAGGCACACACGCCCCTACACATGTGTCCGGCAATGCCTTCAGACCCTCCTTAATCAGTCTCACTGGTAAGTGCGCTCGGCTCTGAAATCCTTGGGCGGAAGGCCCATGTGATCTTTGAACGCCCTGGAAAAATGACTGCGGCTTGCATAGCCCACGGTGCTGGCGATTTCATCAATTGACATTGTTTCGACTTCCAACATTTGCGCAGCATGTTGCATTCGGATGTGATTGACAAAACTCATTGGCGACCTGCCAAAAGATTTCATAAAGACTGAGGAAAACGCAGACCGGCTCATTGCGGCAATTTCGGCCATCGAGTCGACGCTATAGTCCCCTCCAGGCCTGTCGAGAACCACATCGACAACTCTGCCAAGTCGGTCATCCTGGAGCGCCGAGAGCCAGGGTACGGCTGCTTCGCCTTCACTTGGTAATCGCCTGAAGAAATGAACAAGACATTGTGTCATGAGAGCCGCTGTCATCGCATCATGACCTGCTATTGCTTGAGACTGCTCCTCCATTATGCCTTGAAAGGAGGTTAGAGCCTGCGGAACATTGGACAGATCAACCGCAAGAACCTCTGTGAGGTGACTAAACAGATCCATGGATGAGCCATAGCGCACATCTATGATTCCACATCCGATTACAAGTTCCGCATTGTCCGTGGACCCGGCAACGATTTCGCAGACCTTGTCACCGGCGGGCGGTGAATCAATCCTCAGTTCATCCGTCGCCATTCCTTTGGTCTCAATAACATGTTTGGCCCCAACAGGAACGACAGACAGGTGCATCGGGTGAATCGGATGTGCATCTCCCTTTGGACCATAGAGCACGCCTTCTCCCTCCAACACAAAATGCAACAACAGGCCTGAAGGACCAGGTAGATGAAGCCGCCAGCCTTGACTGAGCGAACATATCGCAAATGGCATGACGTGAACTGACAGGTTTGACAACAATTTGTCGAGCAACATGAAAAATCCTCCCCTGATTTTGAACTCGTAGAGAGCCTATCGACCGCAATTGGACAGAGCAACCGGATAGGACGATCCAGCACACATCCAAACCCAATTGGCACGGGCCGTGGCTCTAGGCTGCATGCAGTTGGCCGATTGGCGGTCACGCTAGAACTTGAGCAATCCAACTCACAAAGGATACTGACTATGAAAACCTCAATTTTCCTCAATACCAAGCCCCTGGTGGCTGGTCTGGCACTTGTCGCAGCCCTTACCTCTACTCAACCCTCCACGGCTGACGGCCTCCCCGATCCAGGAGTCCAGATTGAACCCGGTCGCACAGCTCTTCTGGTGACCGATCCACAGAATGACTTTCTCAGCCCGGACGGAGTGACCTGGGGTGTTGTCGGAGAAAGCGTAACAGAGAACGACACCGTCAAGCACATCGATCAACTGTTTTCAGCCGCCCAATCCGCAGGCATGCCCATTTTCGTATCACCACACTACTATTATAGCCATGACCATCAATGGCAATTTGAAGGCGCTCTTGAGGTCCTGATGCACAACATCGGAATGTTCGACCGCCAGGGGCCGCTGAGCACCAAGGGCTTCAAAGGATCCGGCGCTGACTGGCTGAAGCAATACAAGCCCTATATTGACGATGAGAAGACCGTTGTAACCAGCCCACACAAGGTCTTTGGTCCAGAAACCAACGATCTTGTCTTGCAGCTGCGCAAGGCTGGTATTTCAAGGGTAATTCTTGCCGGTATGTCTGCCAATCTGTGTACGGAAGCACATTTGCGCGAACTGATCGAACAAGGCTTTGAGGTTCTGGTTGTCGCCGACGCCACCGCGGCGGCGAAATTGCCCGGGCTCGACGGGTATGAAGCTGCCCTGACAAATTTCCGGATGATTGCAAATCATGTTGGCAAGACCGACAAAGTCATTGCCGACATCAAGACGGCCTACGGCTCATCCAATTGATCATCCAGGTCAAAGGCTGACACCCAAATTCAATACTGAACAGACATACACATTCAAACACAAAACAATGGAGACCAAAATGACCAACAAGGTATTACTTGACCCCAAGGATCTCGCATCCCGGCTCAATGACGGCAACGTTATTCTGCTTGATACCCGTGATCCCGAAAGCTTTGCGGCCGGCCATATTCCCGGAGCCATCAATGCCCACGAAATTTTCACTTATCTGGCAACATCAACCCCGGAAGGCCAAAGGGAACTACAGGAAAAGTTCGCCACTATTTTCGGTGAGGCCGGACTTTCCGGAAATGAAACTGCCGTGGTCTATGAGCAATCCATGAACACTGGCTTTGGCCAGTCCTGTCGCGGCTTTTACTTGCTCAAATATCTCGGTTACCCGAAGGTGTGTGTTCTGCATGGCGGATACCAGGCCTGGACTGCAGCCGACCTGCCGACGTCCACAGAAGCGACAACGCCGGAACCGAAAGCCTTTCCTGTCGACCAGGACGCGGCAAGACTTATTGTCGATGCGCAAACCATGCTGGAGGCAATCAATAATCCTGAAATCATCAAACTGGATGTTCGCGATGTGGATGAATGGATCGGCGCGAGTTCCTCACCATACGGTGTCGACTTCTGCCCGCGAAAGGGTCGCATACCCGATGCCCGCTGGCTCGAATGGTACCGTATGATGAAGCCAGGCCCGGATGGTCCTGTCTTCAAGAGCAAGGACGAAATTCTGGCAGAATGCCAAACCGTCGGCATTACACCAGACACGCCAGTCATTCTTTATTGCTTTAAGGGTGCACGAACGTCCAGCACCTTTGTTGCCCTCAAGGAAGCAGGCGTAAAGGATGTTCGAACCTACTTTGGCTCGTGGAACGAATGGTCCCGCGACGCATCCCTGCCGATCGAAGAGGGCATGCCAGCCAGTATGGCACAGTAGGCAACACAGCCTTACAGACAACAGTGCCACGTTGATGAAATTCATCAGCGTGGCATTCTCCCTGGACAACAAGGAACATAGTTATTTGGCGACCCTTCGTGGATACCTGTAGAACCATGTGACAGGCACCGGAGCCAGATCTCAAGCGCTTGCTTGAGGGCATTCGAGACATGCGCCTGATTGCCTGACACAGAGTGTTGCGTATGAGGGTTTTCGTGCAAGCGCACACGGTGCATTTGGCGCTTCACAGAGGCCGATTTATTGGAAGTTGGGACACGAAACCTGCCCAAATGGCAACGCCTGACCGCACGACCGCTTATGGCTCAATAGCGGCCCTCCATTTCAAGGCATCGTAATGTCTGCTTTTGACCCACAGCGGACATTCCTATGACACTTTTCGCTTGCTTTCGGATCCCTGCTACCATAGTTATTTGGTTGGTTGACCAACTTAATCTGTAAAAGAGAGATATGTCCGTGATAATGCTGAGTGAGGCCAACGGACTGCAATCAAAAAAGATACGCTGTTGAGTCCACAATATGTTTCTTGAGTTTAGCTGCAAAGGTCAAACATGGCGCCAAGTCAGGGAAGACATTCTGAACTCGTTGACGTCGCACTGATACTTTTTCGGCGGCGAGGCTACAGTCGCGTTTCGCTTAGTGACATTGCAGAGGCTGCAGACATGCACCAGGGTAATGTCTACTACTATTTCAAAACCAAAAAGGAATTGGCGAGTGCAGTTTTGGAGCATTGTGACGAGACGCTTGGTGAAATGTTCAGTTCACTCGACGTAGAAGAGCCATGCCAGCGGTTAGTCCTTTTTCTGGATTACATTGCAGATCAAACGGAAGTCTATTCGCAATGGGGTTGCCCTGTAGCAAGCCTAAGTGAGGATATGATGCTCGAATGTAAGGGCGATACCCTAGTTAGCTTTCCCAAGGTTTACGAGACCTATTTGGGTTGGTTTAAGCGGAACTTGAAAGAGCTTGGGTTGACTAATGACCGCGCCGAGAAGGAAAGTCAGCTTTTACTTTCTGGTCTGCAGGGAGCCATTCATGTCGCGCATATATTGGACGACGCATCCATTCTTAAGCGCTTCGCCGCCTTACAAAAGAAGCAAATCAAGCGTATCAGCGCTGACAGGACGGGATAGATGATGGAGTTAGATCACGTGAATATATACGTTCGCGATGTTGTCAGGAGCAGAGATTTCTATGCGAAGTTGTTACCTCCATCAGGGCTCCCACAAAATCGGGATTTTGGCGAAGTAGCTGTGGCATTCGGGAGTAAGAACTATTCAACACTTGCGCTGGTTCGGCAGGAAGAACCGGTCCAGCCAATACATTTGGCTTTTCGTGTTGATTCGCGTGGTGAGGTGGACAAGCTCTACACGCAGGCACTCGATGCTGGTGGGCTGGACAATGGCAAGCCTGGCTTAAGGCTAGATTATCATGAATATTACTATGCGGCATTCATACGCGATCTGGATGGCCATAATTTGGAATTCGTGTGCCACAACAATCCACGTTGACCCTGAAACATATGTCTGTTCATGGCTATACCCAGCCGCTTTACAGGGACCTGACGGTGTCTGAAGTTGGGGTGGAAGAGGACCTTTGAGCTGGAGTGTCGGCTCTACCTCCGACAACGGGCTCATTTCAGCGAAGACCATTCCGGCGGTTCTTGACCCTACTCGGACCTTCTGGCTCGACATCTCTTACGCGCAGTGAAGTTGGCTCTCGAGGGTCCTTGGCATTTGCAGGAACTACCCCAACCCAGAAAACCCATAAGTGTCGAAATACTTTACACCTTTAGTGCAGACAAGATCGATCAATGGGCTAACGCCTTCGATTCGTTAACCATATTTATCTGGCCTGCTTCTTGCTTTGTTACCCATAATGAATTGTCTTGAAACTTAGCGTAGGTGAATCTCAATGAAGAAATCGATTTTACCACTAATTACCGCCGGACTGCTGTGGGCAGGCCCTGCACATGCCGGAGTTCTATATGACGAAGGAGCGAGTGGCGACTTGAGCGCGATTATTCAAAGTCTGGGAGACCTGGCTCTGGGCGGCAATGACATACTGGGGACCTGGAACGCAACTCCGGGTTCCGATACTGATCGCTTCACATTCACTCTTCCAGTGGGTCTGCAAATTGATAGCATAACGGTAAGTTACGGCAGTCTGCAAAACGGTGAAAACCTCAATGTTGGTATGGGCTCCAATGGGAACCTCTTTGATGATGCCTTTGTTGGTTCCGTCGATTTCTTCTCACCGGCCGGTTATGGTTCTGGCTTTGCCGCCGCATTTGTAGATACCTTTGGGCCGACGACAGGACCTCTGGACACAACACTGGCCGGTTCAGTTTGGGATATCCAATTGACCGGAAGCACCATATTCTCAACAAAATCATGGACCGTCACGGTCAACACCAGCGTGTTTTCCGATGGTGGAGGCGGCGATCCTGTTCCAGCACCAGCTGCTCTTGGCCTCCTAGGTTTCGGGTTGGCTGGTCTTGGACTTGTGGGCCGCAGACGCGTTAAAAAATAGTCAGCACACATTGAGATTGACAAAGGGCGGTTCTATTGAACCGCCCTCTTTTGCATCGAAGCGACCTGCCTGCTTCGATGGCCGCCTTTGGCTAATCTGAGACTCAGCCAAGGTTCGCTTGATACGGCCGTTTCTCACTCAAAAGCGGACTTGGCTACGTCCATTCGGACTTTCATAAAAAAAGGGGCTCTCGATTGAGAGCCCCTTTGATATTCCGTTTGCTGAAAAAGCCTAGTCGGCTTTCTCTTCGCTCTTGATTTCCTTGCCGGTTTCCTGATCGACGACTTTCATCGACAGGCGCACCTTGCCGCGGTCATCGAAGCCCATCAGCTTGACCCAGACTTTCTGGCCTTCGGAGAGCACATCGGAGACCTTCTCGACCCGGCCCGGGGCGAGTTGGGAGATGTGCACGAGGCCATCCTTGGGACCGAAGAAGTTCACGAACGCGCCGAAGTCAACGACCTTGACGACCTTGCCTTCGTAGATCACGCCCACTTCAGGCTCGGCAGTCAGAGAACGGATCCATTTCAGGGCCGCCTCGATAGACGGGCCATCGGACGAGGCCACTTTCACAGTACCGTCGTCTTCAACGTTGACCTTGGCACCTGTGACTTCGACGATCTCGCGGATCACCTTGCCACCAGCCCCGATAACGTCGCGGATCTTGTCGACCGGGATCTTGATGGTTTCAATGCGCGGGGCATATTCACCAAGTTCCGGACGCGCTTCGGTGAGGTCCTTGTTCATTTCGTCAAGGATATGCATGCGGCCGCCCTTGGCCTGTGTCAACGCGACTTGCATGATCTCTTCGGTGATGCCGGTGATCTTGATGTCCATCTGCAGGGAGGTGATCCCCTCAGAGGTCCCGGCCACTTTAAAGTCCATGTCGCCGAGATGATCCTCGTCGCCAAGAATATCGGAGAGCACAGCAAAGCGCTCACCTTCCTTGATAAGGCCCATGGCAATCCCTGCCACCGGACGCTTCAGCGGAACGCCCGCATCCATCATGGCAAGAGAGGCACCGCAAACTGTCGCCATGGAAGACGAACCGTTTGACTCTGTGATCTCGGACACATTGCGAATGGTGTAGGGGAACTCATCCTTGGCCGGAAGAACTGCCCGAAGCGCGCGCCAGGCAAGCTTGCCGTGACCAACTTCGCGGCGACCAGTAAAGCCTGTGCGACCGGTTTCACCAACCGAGAACGGCGGGAAGTTATAGTGCAGCATGAAGCTCTCACGGTAGGTTCCGGCGAGCGCGTCAATGAGCTGCTCGTCGTCGCCGGTCCCCAGGGTCGTGACAACAAAGGCCTGTGTTTCGCCGCGCGTGAAGATCGACGATCCGTGGGTGCGGGGCAGAACGCCGGTTTCAGCAACAATCGGGCGGACTGTCGACAAATCACGGCCATCAATCCGGCTTGATGTATCAAGAATTGACGTCCGCACGATGTCGGACTCCAGACCCTTGAGAAGACCGCCGATATCATTGTCGGACAGTTCGGTTTCGCCTTCAGCAAGAGCGGCCTTTGCAGCTTTCTTGGCTGCAGAGATCTTTTCCTGACGGACCTGCTTGACCTGCTCGGCATAGGCGGCGCGAAGACCGTCTTCGGCAAGCTCGCGGATTTGCGCTTCATGGGCTGACAGATCCGGTGGCTGGAAGTCCCATGGCTCCTTGGCACATTCTTCAGCCATGTCGACAATCATGTCGATAACCGGCTGCATTTCGCGATGACCAAACATCACGGCGCCAAGCATGACATCTTCAGAAAGCTCGGAGGCTTCTGATTCCACCATGAGAACCGCATCCTTGGTTCCCGCAACAATGAGATCAAGATCGCTGTCCGGCAGATCATCGATCAGCGGGTTCAACCTGTATTCACCGTCGAAGAAACCGACGCGCGCGCCGCCGATCGGACCCTGGAAGGGGACGCCGGAAATGGTCAGGGCCGCAGAGGCTGCGACCAGGCCGAGGATATCGGGATCATTTTCAAGGTCGTGGCTCATACAGGTGATGATGACCTGGGTCTCGTTCTTGAAGCCCTTGACGAAGAGCGGACGAATGGGCCGGTCAATCAGGCGAGAGGTCAGCGTTTCCTTTTCGGTTGGACGCCCTTCGCGCTTGAAAAAGCCGCCAGGAATCTTGCCTGCGGCGAAATACTTTTCTTGATAATTGACGGTCAGCGGGAAGAAATCGAGGTTTGGCTTGGGGTGCCTGTCCGAGACGATCGTCGCGAGAACCGTTGTGTCGCCATAGGTCGCAAGAACTGCGCCATCGGCTTGACGCGCCACATGGCCCGTTTCAAGGGTCAGCTCACGGCCACCCCATTGGATAGTTTTCTTTGTTATTTTGAACATTCTTTATTTCCTTAAAATTTGCATCCCGCCGTATTGCAGGATGCCATAACCAGGCGCACGCGAAATCAAGGTGATACGCATACGCCTCTTTGACCAAATGGCCAGGTGAACCAACGGGTAAATCCGATATGGATCGTTGGCTCCATATTTGTGTTGCGTATTAGAATTAGCGCCGCAATCCAAGACGCTTGATGAGATCCGCATAGCGGGTCTCGTCTTTGGACTTCACATAGTCCAAAAGCCGTCGGCGTTGCGAAACCATTTTGAGAAGCCCGCGCCGCGAATGGTTATCCTTGGCGTGTGTCCGGAAGTGGCCTGTAAGATTGGAAATCCGTTCGGTCAAAATCGCGACCTGAACTTCCGGGGACCCTGTGTCGCTATCGTTGATAGCATATTCTTTAACCAGCGCATCCTTGCGCTCACTTGTGATCGACATCGATCTACTCCTGAAGTAATGGCCTTTTGCCTTATGAGGCATCGGGCTCCAGATTGAAAACACGGGTCGGGCGGAAACGTCCACCTGTGATGCGTCCAAGGGCCACCGGTTCGACGTCTTCGCCGCGTCCGGTTTTCACCCAGACCGGCTCAAGCGCTGATCTGACAGAAAGGACCTGGGGTTCGCATCCCCGAATGATCGCCCGACCGACCATGACCACTTCCTGGCCACGCTTGATCCGGGCGGTTTCCTCTGCCGTTACGGCCAGTGCCGGGATGTCGTCCAGCGCGGTCTCAACGGGCAGAAGGTGCTCGAAAGCGCGCGCACCATGCCCCAACGCCTCCAGCTTTTCCAGCGAAATCGAGCGGGTTTCATCGAAAGCGCCGACAAATGTCCGCCTGAGCGAGGAGACATGGCCGAAAGTCCCCAGTTCCCGCGCAAAATCACGGGCAAGCGAGCGGACATAGGTGCCTGATCCGCAGGTAATTTCGAACTCCGCATCGCCCTCGCCCTCGCCCTCGCCCTCGCCCTCGCCCTGATTGGTCTCTGGCCAACCGGTGAGATTGAAGTCGTAAATATCGACCTTGCGGGATTTGAGCTCCACCACCTCGCCGCGCCGGGCCAGATCATAAGCGCGTTCACCATCCACCTTGATGGCGGAGAAGATCGGCGGGGTCTGGTCGATGGTGCCGATAAAGGCCGGGAGCCTGGCGCGGACCTCGTCCTCATCAGGGCGATGATCGCTGGTTTCCACCACCTTGCCTTCAAGGTCGCAGGTATCGGTCTCGGCGCCCCAGCGGATCTTGAACCGGTAGCCCTTCCTTGCGCCCTGGATCATCGGCATGGTCTTGGTGGCCTCGCCAAGCGCTATGGGCAGAATGCCGGAGGCCAGAGGGTCCAGGGTGCCACCGTGGCCGCCTTTTCTGGCATCGAACACCCGGCGCACCCGGCCGACGACCTGTGTCGAGGTCACGCCGAGCGGTTTATCGACAATGACCCATCCGTTGACCGGACGCCCGCGCGCCTTCTTTGCCATGTCGGCTACTCCTCTTCAGCGTCCTCGAGGTCCTCGGGGTCCTCGACGTCTGCGGGGGCCTCATCAGGCGCCGCAACGTCGCTGCTGACCTGATCGGTGGCCAGAAGCGCATTGATACGGGTTGCCTCATCGAAGGACAGATCAAGCACGAAGGCCAGCTCGGGCGTATATTTAAGCGTCAACTCATCGCCCAGCAGCTTGCGCAAATAGCCGGCAGAGCGATTGAGGACCTTGATCACTTCATCCTGGTTTTCGCCGGCCAGCGGCGCACAAAAAACCTTTGCATGGCGAAGATCCGCAGAAGCCCGCACCTCGGACACGGTAACAGAGATGCCTTTTATCACCGGATCGCGTAGCGGTTCGCGCCTCAGCAGATCAGCAAGCGCATGGCGGATCACCTCACCGACACGCAATTGCCTCTGGCTGGGCCCGCGCCCGCTGGAACTTCTGGCCGCTCCGCGTCTTGAGTTCTTCTGGTTTCCGGGCATTGGTCCACGTTACTGTTTTGCCGCGCGTTTTATCACAAAACCGGTTGCCACTTTTGTGAACGCGCGCTGGATTGGTAAGGGGTAAGAGAGGGTGTGCTCTACAGACCTGAAAGCGCCGCGTCAAGAACGCATCCTTTTGGGGCGATCAGCCTTTCAGGGGATCAGCCGCGCAGTCCGGCTCTATCGCCCTCTTTGGGCGGCGCTGATGTTTTCACGCGCCGAGGCGACAAAGGCCAACATGGCCTCGTCACCGCCAAAGACCCGGCGCGGGATCATGATCGCCTGAACCGGGCTTGAATAGAGCAGAACAAGGCGTCCGGTGACCTCGACCCGCTCAATGGCGGACCAGGCGTACCGGGTCTGAGTGGTGCCATCGGCCCAGGAAATACCTTCTGCGCCTACATCGAGGGTGGTCGGGGCGAGCGGTCCGGCGTCCGAATGGCGAAGGGCGCGGTTCAACTTGAAGCGCCCGACCCAGCGCATCACGCCAGCGGCAAGCAGGGTGAGACCCAAAGCGCCGTAAAGCGCTGCATAGACACTTCCCACAAGCGTCCACTTCGGGCCTGTCTGCATGACATAGAAGCTGCCGACAAGAATGGAGATCATCCACAGACCCAAGGCGATCATCACGGCGCGCCACGGACCCTGACGCAGAATACGCACCTGCGCGGACCAATAATCATCCCGGTTCAGTTTGTAACCCAGTTTGAGACCCGCTTCGCTCATCACGCCCCCGCCAGCTGCGCCCGCGCCATGAATTGGAGCGGTCAGGCATATTATGAGAACTTTCACGGCAGGCGCAAGCCAGCTTCATGATCACAGTTAACTTGATGATCAAAGCTAACAGGGCACTGCTAGAGTGTTCGGGCAATTTCTTCGATGTCGAAGCACTCGATGACGTCACCCTTCTGGATGTCCTGATAGTTCTCGAAAGCCATGCCGCATTCCTGACCAACGGCCGCTTCGCGCACTTCGTCCTTGAAGCGCTTGAGCGTCGACAGCGTGCCTTCGTGAACAACAACTGAATCGCGAATGAGCCGCACTTTGGCACCGCGGCGGACAGTGCCTTCGGTCACCTTACAGCCGGCGACCTTGCCAACCCTGGTGATGTTGAAGACATCGAGAATTTCCGCATTGCCAAAGAAGGTCTCGCGCAGTGTCGGCGACAGAAGTCCGGACATCGCTGCCTTGATGTCATCAACAAGATCGTAGATGACGGAATAGTAGCGAATTTCGACGCCTTCCTGGCGTGCCAGATCGCGTGCCTGATTGTTGGCGCGAACATTAAAGCCGATGATCGGCGCATTGGAGGCGCGGGCCAGAATGACATCTGACTCGGTAATGCCGCCTGGTGCTGCATGGATCGCGCGGGCGCGCACTTCGTCTGTTCCCAGTTTATCAAGCGAGCCGATGATGGCTTCAATTGATCCCTGTACATCGCCGCGCACGAGAATGGGCAGCTCTGCTGTCTCGCCTTCCTTGAGTTGATCGAGCATTTGCTCAAGCGACCCGCGTTTTGTGGTCTGGGCATCTGCCCGATCTTCTTTTTCCCTGCGCTGACGATATTCAGCGATCTCGCGGGCACGCCCTTCGGTCTCGACAACAACAAAGTCGTCACCCGCCAGAGGTGTTGCATTCAGCCCAAGGACTTCAGCGGGAATAGCCGGTCCGACTTCCTCAACCGCCTGACCGCGATCATTGACGAGCGCCCGGACACGGCCATATTCCTTACCGGCGACAAAAATATCCCCGGTGCGCAGCGTGCCGGCCTCGACCAGAACTGTTGCGACGGGGCCGCGCCCCTTGTCCAGTTTCGCCTCAACAACAGACCCGATAGCCGGGCGGTTCGGATTGGCCTTGAGCTCAAGAATTTCCGCCTGAAGCATGATCGCTTCTTCGAGCTTGTCGAGGCCCATTTTTGTCATGGCCGAAACTTCCACGGTCTGGATCTCACCACCCATTTCTTCAACGACAATTTCGTGCTGCAAGAGATCCTGACGGACCTTGTCGGCATTGGCGCCAGGCTTGTCCATCTTGTTGATGGCAATAATAATTGGCACTTCGGCGGCCAGCGCGTGGTTGATCGCTTCGACGGTTTGCGGCATGACGCTGTCATCGGCGGCGACGACAAGGACAACAATATCCGTGACTTCCGCGCCGCGCGCCCGCATGGCGGTAAAGGCCGCATGGCCCGGCGTGTCGAGGAAGGTGATTTTGTTGCCGGATTCGAGGGTCACCTGATAGGCACCAATATGCTGGGTGATGCCGCCGGCTTCGCCGGTGACGACGTCTGATTGGCGCAGGGCATCAAGCAACGATGTCTTGCCGTGATCGACGTGACCCATAACGGTGACGACCGGCGCGCGGGGCAAACGATCCTCTTCAGTATCATCAAAATCTTTCAGGCCTTCTTCCACGTCGGATTCCGCGACCCGGCGTACCTTGTGACCAAATTCCTCGGCTATGAGCTGCGCGGTATCCGGATCAAGCAAATCTTCATGGGCGGCCATGTTGCCCTGTTTCATCAGGACCTTGATGACATCGACGACGCGGGTTGCCATCCGGTCAGCCAGTTCACGTACCGTGATGGCCTCTGGTATGACGACTTCGCGGATCACTTTCTCCGGCGCCGTGTCGAGCCCAAGCAGAGCGCGGCGTTCGCGCTCCCGGCGGCGTTTTACAGCGGCCAGTGAACGTGTGCGATCCCGGTCATCCAGAGCGGTCTGAATGGTCAGCTTGCCGCGACGGCGCTGCGGTTCACCGCGCGTCCGGGTTGCGGGCTTGGTCGCCAACTGCTTCTTCTTGACCCTGCCGCCCAGATCGTTTTCTTCGGGGCGCTGCTTGCGGCCGTGGGTTCCGGCCTCCTCGGTCGACAGAGCCGCTTCCTGCGTCGCAATACGCTCCGCTTCCAGACGCGCCGCCTCCTCAGCCTTTTGCTTTTCTTCTTCAGCCGCGCGCTTATGGCTTTCGACCTGTTCTTCGCCAGCGCGCTTTTCATCTTCAACCCGGCTGGCGACCATTTCGGCATCAAGACGCGCGTCTTCTTTGGCGCGTTCAGCAGAAATGCGGCTATCCTCAGTGGCGCGCAACTGGGCGCCCTCAAGCGCTCTGGCGCGCGCGGCTTGTTCACTCGGCGTCAGAGTGTGGCCAGCAGCATCTGTGGTCTCAACCGGAGGCGGAGCCTTGACAACGACCTTTTCAACGACTTCGACGGGTTTTTCTTCCGGAGCCGGTTTTGCAGACCCATCCTTGGGCGCCACGATACGCCTGCGCCGCTTCTCAACCACCACCGCTTTTGAACGGCCATGGGAGATATTCTGGCGGACGGTTCCACCGGCAACTTTGACGCCCTTGAGCGAAAGCGGCTTACGGCCACTTGCGGGCTTTTCAGGTGTCTGATTCGAATCGCTCATTCGTTCCTTTCGCCCGCTGATCGGGCTTTTCTTCCATCATTCTCTTCAGAGCCCACAACCCTGTCATCTGTCAGACTGTCGTCCGGCATATTCCAGGATGGAGGGACCATCGGCCTGAACCCCGCCAGTCGCTCGAGATCACGCAAGGCCATTTTAGTGACCGGGGCCGATTTCAGGGCTGCATGTATCACATGTTGATGACCAAAAGCCAAACTCAATTCGGCAGAATTCAGCAATCCGACCACATGAATCAGCTGTTTATGCCCTTCATTTCGCTTTTTGACCTGCCTGACAAGCTTGTTTCGCCCATCTGCCGCCCCGTCGGCGGCTTCAAGGAGCACAGAAGCGCGGCCCTTTTCAATACAATCCACAACCTTTTCGTAGCCGTTAAGCGCAGATCCGGCCTTTCGGACCAGACCAATTTGATGGATCACCCGCACCACCAATAGTTCTTCGATGCGGATCGCCAGATCAGGTGAAGCCTTGACCCTGGCGCGGGCGGCGCGGGCAAACAGCCCTTTGGCGACCGCCTTTTCAATCGTTGACCGGTCGGCGGTCACCCAGAGCCCCCGGCCAGGCAACTTCTCTGACAGATCCGGAACAATCTCGTCATCGGGACCAACAACGCACCGGATCAACCGATCCCTGGGTGCGGGCAGGCCCGAGACAATACATTTTCTTTCCGGAACCAGGCTTGCCGGGGCTCGCGCCCCCGTGCGCGGCTTTTTTTTGCGACCCGTCTTTTTCCGTTCAATCCTTTTTTGGCCTGGCGGCTTGAGGTCGGGCGTTTTGTGATCATCCGCCTTGCTATCGGGCGGGTTTTTGCCAGTATCTGTTTGATCCGGACGTGTCACGAAGGAAGCCTCTTTCAATCAATGCGGCCACTACGGCCCATACGGCCATCAAGCCTCCTCGGTCACTTCACCTTCTTCTTCAACTTCTTCTTCACCTTCTTCTTCACCTTCCGGCGCGTTCATCGCATCAAGCTCTTCCTGGGTGAACCATCCGGCGGCGACACGGGCGGCCATGATGAACCCGTTGGCCTCATCGGCCGCCATGCCAAAGCTTTCCAGAGCGCCGTCCATGTGTTTGCGCTCGCCATCGACCACTTCGTTCCAGCCCAGCAGATCATCGGTGGCACAGCCAGCAAGGTCCTCAAGGGATTTCACGTCATTTTCCCCAAGGGCAACGAGCATTTGGGCCGAAAAACCCTCGATCGCCGCGACACTGTCCTCAACCCCAAGCTCGATCCGCCGGTTCTCATTGGCGGCAGCCTGTGCGCCGAGATATTCGCGGGCGCGAGTTTGCAGTTCCATCGCGGTTTCCTCGTCAAAGCCGTCAATCTCGGACAGCTCTTCAAGCTCCACATAGGCGACTTCGTTCATGTCGGTAAAGCCTTCGGATGTCAAAAGCTGCGCAATCACTTCATCAACATCAAGAGCCCCCATGAAGAGTTCGCTTCGTACACGGAACTCTTCCTGACGGCGATCTGATTCATCGGCCTCGGTCAGGATATCAATGTCCCAACCGGAAAGCTGAGAGGCGAGGCGCACGTTTTGACCGCGCCGGCCAATAGCCAGTGACAGCTGGTCATCAGGAACGACAACCTCGATTTTCTCTGCGTCTTCATCAAGGACCACCTTGACCACTTCGGCCGGGGCGAGCGCGTTGACGATGAAGGTCGCGGGATCAGGCGACCATTGTATAATATCGATCTTCTCGCCCTGAAGCTCGTTCACGACAGCCTGAACCCGGCTGCCACGCATGCCGACGCAGGCGCCGACCGGATCAATTGATCCTTCGTTGGAGGCCACCGCAATCTTGGCCCGGCTGCCCGCATCGCGCGCAACACCCTTGATCTCGATGATGCCGTCGTAGATTTCCGGGACTTCCTGAGCAAAAAGTTTTGCCATGAAATCCGGATGGCTTCTCGACAGGAAAATCTGCGGGCCACGTTGCTCGCGCCGAACATCAACAATATAGGCCCGGATCCGGTCCTGAGTGCGGAAGCTTTCGCGCGGCAAGAGTTCATCGCGCCGGACAATGGCTTCGCCGCGGCTCAGGTCGACAATCACATTGCCATATTCAACCCGTTTGACCGAGCCGTGGATGATCTCGCCAACGCGGTCCTTGAACTCTTCATATTGACGCTCGCGTTCTGCATCACGCACTTTTTGCATGATTACCTGTTTGGCGGTCTGCGTCGCGATGCGGCCAAAATCAACCGGCGGAAGCGGCTCATGAATCTGGTCGCCAATCTCGGCGTTCGGGTTCAGGGCGAGGGCGTCTTTCAGGGACATTTCAACGGCTGCGTTTTCAACCGTCTCGACCACTTCCATGGCGCGGGTCAGGTTAATTTCACCGGACTTGCGATCAATCTGTGAGCGGATTTCATGTTCGATACCGTAACGAGACCGCGCCGCCTTCTGGATGGCGTCTTCCATGGCTTCCAGGACCACTTCACGATCAATCGATTTTTCCCGTGCAACCGCATCAGCGATTTGCAGAAGTTCCAACCTGTTTGCACTTACAGCTGTTGTCGACATTTTATTTCTCCACTGTCAAACTCGGATGCCTTCCCGGGAAAACATCATTCGATCTCTATTTTGCCTTACGGGCTTTACGCTTTGGCTCTTGCAGGAATTCCTGATCCGATTGCTCTTTGGGTGTGTGGGCGGCCACCAGGTCATCGGTCATAACAAGCCGCGCCTCGGCAATCGCCTCAAAAGGCAGACCCCAGACCATTTCCTGGTTCTCATCGCTTGCTTCAGCGTCCACCGGAGTGCTTTCGTCGGCAATCATAACATGGCCGTCTTCCATTCCGTCGAGAATTCCGCGAAAACGTTTACGGCCATCGAGCGCTTCGATCAGCTCAGCCTTGACGAGATGACCTTTAAAATCTTCAAAGTCTTTCATCCGGGTCAGCGGGCGCGCAATGCCCGGCGAGGAAACTTCAAGGGTATATTCTTCGCCAATCGGGTCTTCCTCATCAAAGACCTCGGACAGCGCCCGCGAAACTGTTGCACAATCATCAACGTTCATCGTCCGGTCGGCGCGCTCGGCGATAAACTGTACCACCATCTGATCGCCGCCGGTAATGCGCACGCGAACCAGCTCGAACCCGGCGGCCTCGACAATTGGTTCCGCAAGGGCCGCGAGGCTTTGCTCAAGCGGCGAGCGCCCGGCGCTGAGGCGCGCGGTACCGGCCTTTTCCGGCGCTGCTTGTTCTAACTGGTCTGGCTGATCTGACATCAATCGATAACCCGGGCTCCTGAAAGCAGGTACAAAAAAAAGCGGGCCGCAGCCCACTTCATCTTGAAGCTTTCACTTCCAAACAAAATTTAATGGGCACTTTATACAGACAACGGGTCTGCGCTGCAAAGAGTTTCTTCAAAGTCGGCGAAAGTCCAGATAGGCCGGGGTGCGCCCTTCCCTCAGAGCCTTGGCCTCATAGCGGGTGGAAACCCAGTCTTCCGGCGGCTGACGCCAGTCACCTGGACCCTCGGCCTGCCAGGAAAATCGCGCGTCAGCGCCGAAATGCTGTAGCGTCCAGCGGCAGTAAACCGGGATATCGCTGGCCACGCGGACCACGCCGCCGGGTTTGACCAGGCGGGCAAATTCAGACACAGCCCAGGGCGATATGAAGCGGCGGCGCTCATGACGCAGTTTTGGCCAGGGGTCGGGGTAGAGCACAAAAACGCGGGTCAATGACGACGCGGTCAGACATGCCAGAAGCTGCCGCGCATCGCCGGTAAACAGCCGCACGTTGGAAATCTCCAACGCTTCCAGATGAGCCAGCATCTTGCCGACACCGGCGACGAAAAACTCGCAGCCGATGATGCCAACATCCGGGTTGGCGGCCGCCTGCCCGGCGAGGTGCTCGCCGCCGCCATAACCAACTTCGAGCCAGATTTCCTTTGGCGGCACATCGCCAAACAGGCTGAAGGGATCAAGGCTTTCGGGGACAACGTCACGCTCGTCAGCCAATCCATCATCTGACGGCAAGGTGATTTCAATCTGCGGCAGCAGGTCTTCAACCAGGCTGGCATGATGGGCGCGCAGGGGTCGTCCCTTGCGGCGCCCGAAGGTCTTGCCAAAGCCGCCAAAGGGTTCATCAGGGTTTTGCCCTGATTTGCTCCTTACAGATCTTTGGACGGGCCTTTGGACAGATTTATCGCTCAAGAGGGCCTCAACGTTATGGCTGCCAAAAATCTAGGCCTGCAGGGCCTTGAGTTTGGTTGCGATGTCCGTGCGCTCCCATGAGAAGCCGCCATCTTCATCCGGGGTCCGGCCAAAATGTCCGTAGGCCGCAGTACGGGCATAAATCGGACGGTTCAGACCGAGATGTTCGCGAATGCCGCGCGGCGACAGGTCCATGACTTCCTGCAACGAGGCTGGCAATCTGGCTTCATCAGTCTTGTGGGTGTCGTGCAGGTTGACATAGACCGACAGGGGCCTGGAGACGCCGATGGCATAGGCCAGCTGAATGGTGCAGCGGTCAGCAAGATTGGCAGCAACGACGTTTTTGGCCAGATAGCGCGCCGCATAGGCAGCCGAGCGGTCAACTTTCGTAGGGTCCTTGCCGGAGAACGCGCCGCCGCCGTGGGGCGCTGATCCGCCATAGGTATCAACAATGATTTTGCGTCCGGTCAAACCGGCGTCGCCATCGGGCCCGCCGATGATAAACTGCCCGGTCGGATTCACGTAAAGGTCTTCTTCGGCGCACATCCAGCCGTCTGGTAGAACAGCAACAACAAAGGGGCGCACCAACTCACGAATTTCTTGCTGGGTGACGCCCGCAGCATGCTGCGTTGAGACAACGACCGAGGTCGCGCGCACGGGCTCACCATGAACATATTCCAGGGTGACCTGGGCTTTTGAATCAGGGCCAAAATGGGGATGTGTCCCGGCATGACGGGCGGTGGCCATATCACGCAGGATGGCATGGGAGTACTGGATTGCCGCCGGCATCAATTCGGGAGTTTCCTTGCAGGCATAGCCAAACATGATGCCCTGGTCACCAGCGCCTTCATCCTTGTTACCCGCAGAATCAACGCCCATAGCAATATCGGCGGACTGGGAGTGGACATAGACGTCAACCGAAGCGTTCTTCCAATGAAAGCCTTCCTGTTCATAGCCGATGTCCCGCACCGCTTCGCGGGCGACTTCCTCGAGAATTTCTTTGGTAATGGCTTCGGGGCCGCGGACCTCGCCAGCCAACACAATCTTGTTGGTCGTGGTCAGAGTTTCAACGGCAACCCGGGCGTCAGGCTGGGCGGCAAGAAAAACGTCAACAACAGCATCGGAAATGCGGTCGCAGACCTTGTCAGGATGGCCTTCGGAGACGCTCTCGGAGGTAAACAAAAAAGAATTAGACATGAGATGGGGATCCCTCAATAAGGTGTTGTTATTGGGCTTGTCGGCGCGCCGGATTGTGCGCACCACGGTTCCACGGCCTTACTAGCCGCTCTGCTGCCTCAAGCGCAAGACGTTTCTCATCGGCCTCGCGAACAAGTCATAATATGGTTAATTATCTTAATAATATCTGCTCGGGAGACCACTTGCTCCAGAGCTGCGGGGATCGCCCCTGACGACTACTTTAAATCCTGGCAGGGCCTATGCGCTGGAGCTGAGAGCCTTGACCAGCTCCAGCAGCTTCTTGCGCACTGCCGGTTCGTCAATTCGTGTGAACGCACGATTGAGCTGAAGACCCTCCGAACTGGAAACAAAATCCATAACGTATGGCGGGGTGGAGCCTTCGGAAACTTCGTCCTGGCCGTCTGCGGCGGGCATATCATCAAAGAAGAACTGAACGGAAACGCCCAGAATTCGCGAAATCTGATAGAGCCGACTGGCGCCAACCCGGTTTGCACCCTTTTCATATTTTTGCACTTGCTGGAACGTAAGCCCGAGCATATCCCCGAGTTTTTCCTGGCTCATGCCGACCAGCATACGGCGCAGACGAATGCGCGATCCCACATGCACATCAATGGGGTTTGGAACTTTTTTTTCCACAGACTCTACCCTTCTCCCTTGCTTTGTTTCAGTGCCTCGGCGCGGCGCTCCATTTCCTCGATACAACGAAATCTGGACTGAGGCGGTGTCAGTAGGCAGTAAACTTGCTTCCCCTGGCGCGAGAAGCGGACATACCACTCCTCGCAGTAGTTGTTGGCAATAGTATACCAATCCGGCACTTTGGCAAAGAAAAGCAACTGCAGTGTGAATTTGGCACCTTCGGTGTGTCGCCATGGCCTGACATTATCGCGGCAACGACCGCCGTTGGCGCACCTGCCGCGACCCGACCCAGGTAGAAAAGCACACCATCAAGGCCCAAAAACCCGCATCTCCGGTCCTGGCATAGAAGGTCGGCGCAAGAGCGGCCGGGAGCGGGCCGTCGAGAACGCCTCGCTCGCCCAGCTCCAGGCGGCCCATAATCCGCCCGTAACCATCAAAAATGGCGGAAATCCCGGTGTTGGCGGAGCGAACGAGGGGAAGCCCCTCTTCAATGGCGCGAAACCGCGCCTGGGTAAAATGCTGGCGCGGACCTGTTGTATCGCCATACCAGGCGTCATTAGTGACATTGAGTATCCAGTCCGGCCGACCACTGACCCCCTGCGATATCTGCCCGGGAAAGATCACCTCGTAACAGACCTGCGGCATGACACGTCCGGCGCCTGGCACATCAAGCAGGCGCGGCCCTGGTCCTGCCGCATAGCCGCCTGCCGATTGCACCAGGGGCGTCAGGCCAAGCCGGCGCAACAAACTTGCCAGAGGCAAATATTCGCCAAAGGGAACCAGATGATACTTGTCATAGGTCGCCTGAATGGCTCCTGTGGAATTGATCATGTGAACCGCGTTGAAGAAGGCGCGCTCATCGCTGCCTTCAACACCATCTTGCGCCGCCTGCATACGAGCGGCGCCTGTGAGCAGAACCTTGCCCGGCATGAGCGATTGACCAATGGCATCAAGAACCGCCGGGTCTCGATCAATAAAGAACGGGATCGCAGACTCAGGCCAAATCACATGGCTGACCTCACCGGGCTCCTGCGTCATCTGCAGATAGTCCTGGAAGATCGCGCGGCGGTTTTCCAGCTTCCATTTTTCACGCTGCGGGATGGAAGGCTGAACAATGCGCAAGGTGACGCCTTCCACCGTGTCGCCGGACGCCCCGGCAAGCCTGATCGCTCCCCAAATGCCCAGCGCGGCGATGATGCCAAGGCCTGTCAGAAGCGGTGCCAGGCCACGCAGGTCTGCGTGAGCGGTCCGATCTTTTTTCGCAATCAAGGCTGCAGGGGCGGCGGCCAGAACCAGAGTGAGAAGGGAAAGACCGTAAATGCCAAAAAGCGAGACCGATTGCGCAACCGGCAAGACCGAGGCCCAGGTGTAGCCGGCAAGATTCCACGGGAACCCGGTCAAGATGTGGCCGCGCAGCCATTCCAGCAGCATCCACAGAACGGCAAAGCCTATAACCCGGGCCGGGCCTGGCACCCGATCAAAAAGCGCGCGGGCAAGGGTTGCGAAAAGCGCGGTGAAAAGAGCCAGACCGCCGGGCATCAACACGGCCACAAAGGGGATCATCCAGGCATAGGCGTCAGCGTCGACCAGAAAAGCAAACCCGATCCAGTAAATGCCGGCCACGTGATAGCCAAAGCCAAACCACCAGCCAATGACGGCAGCCGTGCGCAAGGGCTTTACCGTGTCCGCCGCGCCGTCGATCTGCCACACGAAACAGGTGAAGCTGACCAGCAGAACAGGCACAAAATCAAATGGCGCAAACCCGAGAGCCGCGAGCGCGCCGGTGAAAAAGGCCAGCGCCCAGCGCTGCCACGGGGTGGCCCGACTGGTCCGCATGGCCAGATGCGCCACACCATCACTTATTTGTTGCACCAGCTTGTCGATCTCAGGCCTCGCGAATGGACTTGGTCGCGGGCTCGGGCGTGTCGTCAGACGCGTCGGATTTCTTTCGCTCCATTACACCCTTTGGGGCGGCCGCCTGACGTGTGCCTATCGTCTTGATGCGGATTTTTTTGATCCGCCGGGCATCAGCGTCGGCGATTTCAAACTCGAACCCGGCGGGATGTTTGATCAATTCGCCGCGCTGCGGCACCCGGCCGATCATATCGAAAACCAGCCCGCCAAGAGTGTCGATATCGTCATCGCTGTCGTCCAGCAACAGCGCAAGCCCAAGGGTTTGTGTTACGTCCTCGATCGGAACTCGCGCGTCAGCAAAGTAAGTCCCCTTTGACGTTTCTGTCAGCAGAGGGCCTTCCTCGATATCGTGCTCGTCCTCGATTTCGCCAACAATTTCCTCGACCAGATCCTCAATCGTCACAAGGCCATCTGTCCCGCCATATTCATCAATGACCAGAGCCATGTGAATACGGGTCGCCTGCATTTTGAGGAACAGGTCCAGCACCGCCATGGAAGGCGGCACGAACAGAACCGGACGACGCTCCCGCGACAGCCAGGCGCCCGCTGCTTCCGCGCCGCCCATCTGTTTGAGCGCGACCGGAAGCAGGTCCTTGATATGATACATGCCGACAGGGTCATCAAGGGTTTCGCGGTAGACCGGGATACGCGAGTGGCCGGCCTCGCCCAGTGTTTGTAAAATTTCCTCGAGACTTTCATCCTCATCAACAGCAACAATGTCGGCGCGGGGCACCATAACATCCTCGACCCTGAGGGAGCCAAAGCTCAGGATATTGAGCAGCATGGCTCGTTCCTGCTCGCTGAGATGGCCTGCGACCTCGGTATCAGTTCCGGTTTTCTGATGCTCGTCGATGACGCCCTGGAGGCTCTCGCGCAAGGTCACACCCCGATGCGCAATGCCCAGCAGGGCTTTCAATTTCTGCACCAGGCTGCCGGGACGCTTTTGATCGTGTCCGTTGGTGGCCGGGTCGCTGTCCTTGCTGTTGTGTGTCATCGTTCCTTTCGCATTCTCAAATGTCGTTCGATTCATTTATTTCAGTCGGGCCCGGCAATTCAGTCGGGCCCGGGCAAGGCGGGCGCGTAAGGGTCCGCAACATCAAAGCTGGCCAAAATATTGCGCTCCAGACCTTCCATCTGTCCAGCCTCCTCGTCGGTTTGGTGATCATAGCCCAAAAGATGAAGAACTCCGTGAACAAGCAGATGCGCTGCGTGATTACGGAAAGTCTTTTCCTGCTCTGCGGCCTCGCGGGTAATGGTCTCAAAGGCAAGGACCACATCACCGAGAACCCTGTCCTGTGCAATGTCTGTGTCCTGTATGTATTCCACCCCGAACTCTTCATCCGGTTCGGCGGGAAAGCTGAGGACATTTGTTGGCCCGTCCTTGCCGCGCCAGGTCTTGTTGAGAGCCTTGATCTCGGTGTCATTGGTGAGAACCAGACAGACTTCACCGCCGTTCGACACCGATCCTTGAGGGTCTTTCGCGACCGCATCACACAGCAGCGGCAGAACAAGCGAGATCATGTCATGCCAGTCGCTCGCACTGGCACTGGCACTGGCACTGGCACTGGCGGCCCAGCGCTCATCCTTTATTTGCAAGGCAAAGGGCATCTGCAATGCATCGCGCGCGGATTTTGTCGGACTGTCAGAAGAGCAGGTCACCGGTCAGGTTTTCTCACTTGCATCAGGATCACCGGAGCTTCCAGGTAAACCCGGGAAAGAACGATCACTTCCTCCCCTCCCCGGACGTTTTTCTTCTTCATGCAGATTATAGGCCTTGACGATACGTGATACCAGAGGATGGCGCACAACGTCCACTTCGGTGAACCTTGTGAATGTCGCGCCCTTGACATTTCTCAATACCTTTTCGGCCTCAAGCAAACCGGATGGGACCGAGTGGGGCAGGTCGATCTGGGTCGGGTCTCCGGTTACAACCATGCGGCTCCCCTCTCCCATCCGTGTCAGGAACATCTTCATCTGAACCTGAGTGGTGTTCTGTGCCTCATCAAGAATAACGAAGGCTCCCGACAGGGTGCGCCCGCGCATATAGGCAAGCGGGGCCACTTCAATCTCGCCTGTTTCAAGGCGTTTTTCCACCTGTTCCGCCGACATGGTGTCATAGAGCGCGTCATAAAGGGGTCGCAGATACGGGTCGACCTTGTCGCGCAGATCGCCGGGCAAAAACCCGAGCCGCTCGCCAGCCTCCACCGCCGGGCGTGACAGAACAATCCGGTCGACCTTGCCCTCTGCCATCATGGAAACCGCAGCCGCCACAGCAAGATAGGTCTTGCCGGTCCCGGCCGGGCCAATACCAAAGGTCAGGTCAAAGGTCTTGAGCGCCGTAATGTAGTCGGCCTGCACCGGGGAGCGCGGTGAAATGACTTTGCGCGGCGTGCGAATCTGCAGTTCAGGATTAAGGCTCGAGGCTTTCGGGCTACCGCCCTTGACCAGCCGAATGGCGCCGTCCACATCGGCAAGCGAAACCTCGAGCCCGTTGCCGAGCCGCGCATAAAGTTCGAGCAGAACCTGTCCGGCCTTTTTTCGGGGTCCTGGTTTGCCATCAATATCGATCCGATTGCCGCGCGGCATCAGCGAGACGTCAAACGCCGTCTCAATGCGCGCAAGATGACGGTCATGCTCTCCAAACAGATCAATCAGTTTACCATTATCCTCGAAGACCAGGGAACGCTCCGGGTCTCCGGAGACATGATCCGCGTCCTGCGGGTTTGCTTTGGGTGATTTGCCGGATGAAATGTGGCTCATGCCTGGTGTGTACTTTCAAGGGTCGGGATTTTGCTGTGCTCCGCTGCGCTGTCGCTGGCCACTGCCGGAGCCATAGTTGCCGGAACCACAGGTGCCGGAGCAAGGAGCGAGCCGCCAAGACTGTTGGGCTTCACATCATCAATGCGCACCTGTTGAATGGTGCCCAGCAGGTCTGCCGATGCTGCAACATGAACCGACTGCAAGTACGGTGAGCGGCCCAGCATCTGGCCCCCGAGACGACCGGATTTTTCAAGCAGAACCGGCATGACGCGCCCGACACAGCTTTCATTGAATTCGCTCTGGTGGCAAATGATCAGGGCCTGCAGCTCGGCCAGGCGGCGGGATTTCACGTCTTCGGGCACCTGATCGTCAAGCGCCGCGCCGGGCGTGCCGGGGCGCGGCGAGTATTTGAACGAATAGGCCTGCGCGTATTTTACCGTCTTGCAGATGGCCAGCGTAGCCTCGAAATCAGCTTCTGTTTCACCCGGAAACCCGACGATGAAATCGGACGACAGGGCAATATCGGGCCGGGCGGCGCGAATGCGATCAACCAGTGACAGATAGTCCTCCACCGTGTGCTGACGGTTCATCGCCGCAAGAATTCGGTCGGAGCCGGACTGGATTGGCAGATGCAGGTAGGGCATTAACTGAACCAGCGTGCCATGCGCCTCAATGAGCGCATCATCCATATCCCGGGGATGACTGGTCGTGTAGCGAATACGCTCAAGGCGGTCGATTGATGCCAGACGGGTGCAAAGATCTGCAAGGCCTGTGACGACGCCCTGCGCTGTCTCATCATGATAGGCATTGACGTTCTGGCCAAGCAGCGTCACTTCACGCGCCCCGGAGGCAACCAGAGCTTCAGCTTCGGCAATAATCTTGTCGGCAGGCCGTGAATATTCAGCGCCGCGCGTATAAGGTACAACGCAGAACGTGCAGAACTTGTCACAGCCTTCCTGGATTGTCAGGAACGCCGCAGGCCCGGTAAGGGCGCGCGCTTTGGGAAGATGGTCGAATTTGTCTTCGGCGGGGAAATCCGTGTCGAGAATATTCCTGTTGCCCGCCTCGGCAGAGCGCACCATATCAGGCAGCCGGTGATAGACCTGCGGCCCGAACACCATGTCGATGACAGGGGCGCGGCGCATCATCTCGGCACCTTCGGCCTGTGCCACGCAGCCTGCCACGCCAATGATGAGGCGGCGGCCGACTTTGCTGCGCTGTGCTTTCAACTGACGCAAACGGCCAAGTTCGGAATAGACCTTTTCGGCGGCCTTTTCACGAATGTGGCATGTATTGAGGATGATGAGATCTGCGTCGTCCGGACTGTCAACGCTCTGGTAACCCAGCGGCTCAACCACTTCGGTCATGCGCTGGGTGTCATAGACGTTCATTTGACAGCCGTATGACTTGATAAAAAGCTTCTTGTTCAACTCGTGAAACCGCGCCGGTTCGCGCGGCCCGCTCCTCTCTTGATACTTTGATCCGGTGACTTTCCGGCGCACAACACGTCCCCGGCCAGTCCAGTGGCGCCCTGTATGAGCCATTTGCGACAAAAACACAAGAAATGCGGCACGTCGTCGGACCCCGGCGAGCCGCCTGCACCCACCAAACTGGCGGATCAGCCTGACCGATCAGCCTGTGGGGCGCTTTCCCTGCAAGACGGCGCCCAGCGCGGCGACAATCTCGCCATGACAATGCTCGGTCAGCTGTTTGCGCGAGGCGAAATCTACGGCGCGCACCGGGGTAAGAAAATGCACCTCCACCTCACAGGGCCCGATTTGCATCAGGTCAAAAAGATGCGGCATCAGCTCCATATCCCCGTACCAGGCAAATTTTGGACGCCGCACCCGGCCCATGGGAAGACCGTGGATGCCGGTGTAGGCGATGGAAACCGGCTGAACGCGCGGCTGTGCGCCGTCGGGCATCTGGCCTTCTGCGGCGCTGAGGAGGGTGCTTTTGAAGCGCTTGACCTTGTTGCCATCATTGCTGGTGCCCTCGGGGAAAAGCACGAGATTATCCCCGGACGCCAGACGGGCGACCAGAGTATCGCGCTGCAGTCCGGCCTGGGCGCGACGCTCACGCTCGAGGAAGACCGTTCGGGAAGCATGTGCAAGCCAGCCAAAGAAGGGCCAGCCGGCAACTTCTGACTTGGCGATAAAACACGCCTCGATGTGCGATCCGAGAACAACAACGTCGAGATAGGAGGCGTGATTGGAGACGTAGAAAACCGGCTCGCCAATAACGGCCTGCCCCTTGACCACAACGCGCATGCCGATCAGCCGGAGCATGATGCGGTGAAACAGTTTGGGAATTCTGCGCGCCGTTGGTTTGTGCGCGGCGATTGCGACAAATTGCAGGGGCATGAGGGCCAGCCCGGTCACAAAAACACCCAAAAGTTTAAAGGCAGCAACGACACGCCGCATGAAAGCTCCCGTGAAGGCAGATGTAGCTGGCAGCCTCCCGCTGGAAGCCGCGTTCAGCCGTTCAGCTGCTCAGCCTAATCGCCTTTGGTCTCGGAGGAAAGCGGTATGCCGTAGAGCTCGAGCCGGTGGTCGGCAAGCTTGTAGCCAAGCTCTCTGGCGATTTCCTGCTGCAGGGCTTCGATCTTCGGATTGTTGAACTCAATGACCTTGCCGGATTGCAGATCAATCAGGTGGTCATGATGGTTTTCGGGCACCTCTTCATAGCGCGAACGCCCGTCGCGGAAATCGTGGCGCTCCAGAATACCGGCTTCCTCAAACAGACGAACCGTTCGATAGACCGTCGCGATGGAAATCCGGGGATCTTCCTCCGCCGCCCGCTGATGCAGCTCCTCGACATCGGGATGATCATCTGACGAAGAAAGCACACGTGCGATCACCCGGCGCTGCTCGGTCATTCGCATACCTTTTTCGACGCACAACGCTTCAATCTGGTTCATTTTATCGCCTTTCGAATAGCGTAAGGCCGTAAGAGACTCAATCCACCGGGGGCAGGATAGCGTCTGTCGCGGCTGCTTCGCAATAGCTGGTCTTGCGGCACAAGGACGCGGGATGGTTTATTTTTCGCGTCCCGTCGATGCGACAAACCTTTCGACCGGTTTCAAAACCGCAACACCATCACCACGGCATCAGCGCCATTTTCCGATTGATAATACCCGGGCCGCCGCCCGGTCTCCTCAAACCCGAGAGTAGTATAGAGCGCGGTGGCGGCAGTATTTTCGGTTGAGACTTCAAGAAAAAGTGACGCTGCACCGCTGGCCTTTGCCGTGATGATGGCCTGCTCCAGCAGTGCGCGGGCGATACCGCGGCGGCGGTGTTTGGGGGTAACCACCAGTGTCAGAATTTCAGCCTCATCGGCCACGAGGCTGAGGAGCAGGAAGCCGAAGAGCTCCGGACCAAAAGCACCAAGACCCACACAATGGGCACTGCCCAACAGTGTCTCGATCGCTTCACGCGACCAGCCGGAGGCAAAGCCCGATTGATGGAGCGCGCTCATGGCACCGCTGTGGGCCGGAGAGAGGCGGGTTATTTTTAAGCCGTGCTGTTCCATGTGATGCCGGGTCAATCCAGCGGATTGCGGCTGGGGACTTTTGCATCAGGCGCGCGCAGGTAAAGCGGGTCGGGCGGGGCTGAGGCCGGATCCGCAACACACGAGGCCAGCCGTGCGACCTCGGCGGCATCGGGCTGGAAACCGGCCTCTGAAATCAGGGCCAGCGCCGCGTCCCCAATTCGCGCCGCAATGAGCGACCCGCCGGTTCCAATGAGGCTGACCTGATGCGCGGTCGCAGATTTTCCGGACAGGACTTCACGAGTGAGGACTTCAGCGGCTTCATGGGTGAGCACCGACGGCGGTGTGAGGGGTTTCAGGGTCTGGCCTGCCTCGAAGAGCTGGCCATAGATCTCGCCGCGTTTGGCATCGAGCAGGGTTAAAATTCGATCGCCGGGTCCAGGAACATTGGCAGCTATTGCCTGAAGCGTGGTGACGCCGACGAGCGGCAGACCGGTGGCCAGAGCAAGACCGCGCGCCGCGGCAAGGCCAACCCGCAGGCCGGTAAAAGTCCCTGGACCGACAGTCACGCCAAGCCGGTCACAGTCCAGGGCACGAATACCGGCTTCGTCCTCGACCTCGCCGATGAGCTGCATCAGAACTTCTGCATGACCACGGGTCAACTCCTGATAGCGCCGTGCACGAACCGTATCATCCTCAAGCAGGGCAACAGAGCAAGCGCCAAGCGCGGTATCAAGAGCAAGGGTGCGCATTAGAGAATGTCGCACGCGTCGTCAAACGCGAGGCGCGGGCTACGGGCAAAGATGCTGGCCGGATCGCCTGAACCGAGGCAGCAAATAAAATTTGAGCGCTGCGTTGTGCCGGCAAAGAACTCGCTATCAACACCGGCCCGATTGAACCCCGACAACGGCCCGCAATCATAGCCGAGCGCGCGCGCGGCTATCATCAGATAGGCGCCCTGCAGGGTGCCATTGCGAATGGCGGTCTCTTCAATCAACGCATCATTGCCGGCGAACCAGTCGCGGGCATCCGGATTATGCGGGAAGAGTTGCGGAATTTTCTCATAAAATTCAAGGTCATAGCCGACAATTGCAATGACGCTGGCAGACATGGCCTTGTCGACATTGCCAGGAATGAGGTGCGGCTTCAGCCGCTCCTTGGCCTCGTTCGAGCGCAGAAAAACGAACCGGGCCGGAGAACAATTGGCACTGGTCGGGCCAAACGCTGCGAGCGTGTAAAGTTCGCCGAGCGCTGCCGCGTCGATTTCAGCGGCCTGCCAGCCATTGTAACTGCGGGCAGTACGGAAGATCTGGTCAAGACCGTCTGCGTCAAGAGCCTTGCTCATGGTCACCTCGTTCGGGATATCAATAATCCGCAAGTCAGATCAGGGATGCGTGGGTCAGATCAGGCCTGTTCAACCCGGCTGACTTCCGGCACATAATGGCGAAGCAGATTTTCGATGCCGGACTTCAAGGTCATTTCCGAGCTCGGGCAGCCGGCACAGGCACCGCGCATCTGAAGATAGACCGTGCCGCTATCCGCATCGAAGCGATTGAAAACGATGTCACCGCCATCCTGGGCAACGGCAGGGCGCACGCGGGTATCGATAAGCTCGATGATCTGGCTGACCACTTCATCCTCGTCGCCGGTCAGTTCTGCGTCGCTGCCAGAACTCTCAGAGTCAAAGAGGCTGTCGCCGCGTGTGAAATGATCCATGATCGCGCCCAGAACGGCAGGCTTGAGATGCTGCCATTCACCGGAAGCCTTGGTGACGGCGATGAAATCTGCGCCAAAGAAAACCCCTGATACGTCAGCAACGGCAAACAAGCTGGTCGCCAATGGCGAACGGGTGGCAGATGGAAGGTCGGGAAAATCCGCAGCCGGGGCAGTCCCCATCACATCACGTCCGGGCAGAAACTTCAGGGTTGCCGGATTGGGTGTGGCTTCGGTTTGAATAAACATGGTTAACAGAACCTTTCAGCAGCTGAAATGGCGACTTTCCAAAAGTCTGGCAAAACGCCGACTATCGGCCTGTCGTAGCAGAAAACAGATCATATTTCCCGGCATATGGTCACAAATGTGATGGCCTTGCAAATCCACTGTTGCGCCGGGCCGCCCGGCCCCCATATAGCCCTGAGAGCAAACCATTCATAGTTGTGTATTTTGGCCCCAGCAGGCCGACAAATTGGGATATAAGGGTCTATGGGCCCAAATGAACCAAACAGATCGGGCAACCTTGATGAATGATCTGAGCAATCCGCCGAACCAACCTGCAGACGCCTCTGAGGGCGGCAATCCGAGCTGGTCAAACAATTCTGTCGCGACGTGGCTGGCGTCCCATAACGGGGTCTCCGCAGGCGCCGGTGCGCTGCTCGGCGCGCTGTGTGATCGCCTCGCCGCCACGGGCATCCCGCTCGACCGTGTCAACATGGCGCTTGATGATCACCACCCGCAGATTGCTGTGCGTGGTTTTAAATGGGTCAAAGGGGGCGGGGTCGAGGAACTGGCCTTTCCGCTTGGCGAGGCCAGCGGCAGAGAATACCAGAGAAGCCCTGTCATGGTGATCCGTGAGGGCGGGGTCAGCGGCATTCGCCAGCGACTCGACGGCACTGAGACGTCCGGGCTTTACGGCGTGATGCTGGACCTGCGCAGCGAAGGCTTCGTGGACTATGCAGCGATGCCGCTGAATTTTTCCAACGGGTCTGTCCAGTTCATTTCCTGGGCAACCAAAGCCAAAGGCGGCTTCACAACACAGCAGCTCAGGGAGCTCTATGATCTCTTGCCGCTGATGTGTCTGCGCTTTGAGCTCGACCATTCGCGGCTCGTCACCGAGACGCTGCTCAACACCTATCACGGCAAGCGGGCCGCGACGCGCATTCTGGGCGGCACCATCCGGCGCAATCAGGGCGAACGCATTGCCTCGATCCTGGTCTATTCTGATCTGCGCGGCTTTACCGCCATGGCGGATCGCCATCCGGCTGAAGCTGTCACAAAGGCACTTGGCGATTATTATGAGGCGGTTGCCGGGCCGATCGAGGCGCGCGGCGGCGATGTCATCAAGATGATCGGCGACGGGCTGCTGGCGATCTTTACCTATCAGGATCCGATGATGGGTCCGTGTGAAAACACCCAGGCCTGCGAAGCGGTGGCCGCCGTGATCGAGGCCCACGCAAACCTCAAGGCCCTGCGGCCGGACGACCTGCCGCCGGGGATCGACGAGCTGCGCGCCGGCTTCGCGCTGCACACCGGCACGGTTATGTTCGGCAATGTGGGCAGTTCCTCAAGGCTTGACTTCACCGCCATCGGCTCCGCCGTCAACGAGGTTACCCGGCTTGAAAGCCTGACCAAGACATTGGGCGCGCCCATTTTGGCAACCTCGCCCTTCGCCAAACTGGAATGCTCAACCGAGATGACCTCACTCGGGTTTCACGCGCTTCGCGGCGTTCGCGAGGAGCAGGAAATCTTTACCCTGAGCGAGTTCGCGCCGATCTGATGTCACGACTCTAGGTGACCGCCTTGATGTCATCACCGGACAGGTTGCCTGGAACGACAATAACCGGGATCGGGAATTGTGAGGTCTGATCGCGGCCGGCCAGCGATGAGACCAGCGGGCCGGGGCCATCCTTGCCGGAGGCAGCACCCAGCACCAGAATTGCGATGGTCGGGTCTTCAGAGATCTGGGCAAAGATCTCTTCACGGATCTTGCCTTCGCGAATGACCAGCTCGGCGGGGCGGCCTGTCACGTCCTGAACCCGGTTAGAGAAACCCTTGAGAATGTTCTCAGCCTCGTCGCGTGCTTCCTGGCGCATGATGTCCTTGACCGATGCCCAGTGTTCAAAGTCAGACGGCTCGATGACATAGAGCAGCGACACCGCGCCATCGAGATGTTTGGCGCGGCGGCCAGCATAGTAGACTGCCACGTTGCATTCGGGCGAGGCATCGACAACGCAAAGAAACTTGCGCCGCTGGGAAAGCGGGATGCCGGCGTCTCCGGGTGCCTCTTTGGGGGCATCTTCGGGTGCCTGTGCTTCGGCAAGGGCTGGTTTGTCTGTGCTCATGGGCTCGAGTCTGTCAAAGAATTCGCCTCCTGCCAAGCTGAAAAGCCGCGATCAGGGAGGCAAAATATCCATAACCCCTTTATTTCAAAAGGATATTCGTGATTTCCCTGAGCTGGGTTCGAGCCCGCAGAAGGTAAAATCCCTGCCCGCAGAGGTGGCATGGAACGGCCTGACTGTCCGGATCGCCATTGAGGATGATGCCCGGTTCCTGACTCGCCGTTATCTCAAAACTCCTGAGCATTTGTGTCCACGGCTTTTGCAGGTCGCGGTCGGCGATGATGCCGGCAAAATCCTCGCCAAGAGCTCTGAGGATCATGTGGTAGCCGTACATCTGGCCCTTGACGGTGTAGTAGATATCATCCGTGTTGCGATGAAAGGCAAAGCCTGATTTGTCGCTGACATGGGCATCAATAACCGCCGATGAGGACCCGAGGTCGAGGGCGATGCGGTCGAGGGTGGCCAGCAGATTATCCGAGCGACGCTCAAAGACGGCTGTGCCCGAGGCGAGGCGATCATTGTAACTTTGCAGCGCCCTTGCCGCCTTGCGATATTGCTGCTCGGACGTGGCGGTCGGAAGGAGGGACACGGATGGATCCCACAGCCACCGGTCGCCGGTATATTGCAGCAGTCCCGAGGCATCCTGCAGATCACTGTCAGCCTGACTTGATCCACGGGTGCGGCCAAGCTGATCGGTCAGCTCAAAGCCAAAGCGCGCCAGAGCGGCGACCATGCCCTGTTGAAAGTTGGGCATGTTGTCGAGGATGGCGGTTGGTTTAAAAAACGGATCATTGGCGGCCCAGCCGTGGCGATCCACTTCCCGGCCAATAAGCCCGACCGCCATGGCGACGGCAGCACTTTCACCCTGCTTCAGGGTCAGATCCGGTTTGAAATTGATATCCGCATCGACTTCCGCCATGAGGAGCGCGCCGCCGAAATAATAAAGCGCGAGGAAGGCTGCCGCACCGCCTGCACCCCGGATGGAGATTTTCTTGAGATTGCGCGGGCCCTTGTCGGAAGGCTCGCGCTTTACCGCCGAGGTGAGCCACGTCCCGACATTTTTGGCTTTGAGCCCAACGCGGCGAATATTCTGTCCGATCCCCATGGCAAGGTTCCTTTTTGGTGGTCGCGGGCATGACCCTACATGGGGGGAGGCGCGGCGGAATGCAAGGGGTTTGGCCCAGCGGGAACCGGCTCGGGGCCCGGGCTTAACTCTCAAAGCGCTTACACAAACCCGACCAGGTCTCGCACTTCCTTGATGATCGGGTCGGCGATGGTGCGGGCGCGGGCGGCGCCTTGTTCCAGCACCTTGTCGATTGCGGCGGTGTCGGTCATCAGCTCATTGAAGCGGTTGCGGATGGGCCCGAGCTGCGCCACCGCAAGATCGGCAAGCGCCGGCTTGAAGGCGCCAAAGCCTTGACCTGCATAGTCTTTGAGCACCTGCTCCTTTGAGATATCGGCCAGAGTAGCGTAGATCTCGACGAGATTGTCGGCCTCGGGGCGGTCTTTCAGACCGGCCAGTTCGCCGGGCAGCGGCTCGGCATCGGTGCGCGCCTTTTTGAACTTTTTGGCAATCAGCTCGTCGTCGTCCTTCAAATTGATGCGGGTCATGTCGGAGATTTCGGACTTTGACATCTTTTTCGTGCCATCCCTGAGCGAGCGGATGCGTGCGGCCTCGGCGCCGATCAGTGGTTCGGGCAACGGGAAGAAGTGTTCCGCCCCCGGACGAAGCGACCCATAATCATTGTTGAACTTCTGGGCAATATCGCGCGAGAGCTCGAGGTGTTGCTTTTGATCATCGCCGATGGGGACATGGGTTGCCTTGTAAAGCAGGATGTCGGCGGCCATCAGGTTCGGATAGGCAAAGAGACCAACGGAGGCGTTCTCGCGGTGTTTGCCGGCCTTGTCCTTGAACTGGGTCATGCGGTTGAGCCAGCCCATGCGGGCGACACAGTTAAAAATCCAGGCCAGCTCGGCGTGGCCGGAAACCTTTGATTGATTGAACAGAATGTTTTTGTCCGGGTCGAGGCCCGAGGCGATAAACATCGCGGCCAGTTCGCGGGTGTGGCGGGCCAGCTCTGCCGGGTCCTGAAAAACGGTGATGGCATGCATATCGACCATGCAATAGAGGCACTCATAGTCGTGCTGCATGGCGACAAAGCGCTTGATGGCACCGAGGTAATTGCCGAGGTGGACGTTGCCGGTTGGCTGGATGCCGGAGAAGACCCGTTCGGGGCCTTGATAAGTGGGTGCGTTCTCACTCATGAGATCACTCCTTCATTTTCTTCGGCTCGGGATATGGACACCCGCTCCTCCCTCACAGCGCCAAAGGGCCAATCCCTCTGCAGCGGTGCAATGTAGCGGGCTTTATGGGGGAATTTGGCGGGTGGTGCAAGTGCCCCGGGGCCTTTCAGCCGCTGCGGCGGAAGGCACGGCCCAGATCGGCGGCCCTGACACCGCCGACAAAGACGGCGAGGACACCGTAGCTGGCCATGCCCGCGACGACCAGCAGGCCAAGCTCCGTGACCTTGTGGAGCTGAATGCCGTCAATCCAGCTTGCCAGAGCCCACACCAGCGCGCCCATCAACAGGCTGGCGAGCAACAGGCGCGGCAGGATTTTCAGGAGCCGGGCATCGGGCGTGTAATGGCCAAGCTGAATGAGGCGGCCCATGAGCAGGAGGGTGTTGACCCATCCGGAGACGGAGGTGGCGATGGCGATCCCGACGACGCCGATGCGGAAGAACAGGATGTAGCTCAGGACAATATTGATCGAGGCATTGATGAGGGCAAAGATCATCGGGGTTTTTGTATCCTCGCGGGCAAAGAAACCGGGGGCGAAGACCTTGTTGAGAACAAAGGCTGGCAAGCCCAGAGCGAAGATGCCGATGGCGGCGGCGGTTCGAGCGCTGTCCTCAGCAGTGAACGCTCCGTATTCAAACAGTCCAGTGACGATCTCGCCTGGAATAAGAAACAGCGCAACACTGGCTGGAAGAACCAGCAAACAGGAAAGCTCCACCGAGCGGTTCTGTATTTCAAGCGCGCCCGTCTCGTCGCCGGCGCGCAGCAACCGTGACAGGCCCGGCAGCAGCACGACGCCCATGGCGGCGCCGACGAGACCGAGCGGCAGCTGGTAAACCCGGTCGGCATAGAACAGGATCGACACCGCCGAGGTTTCAAAGGATGTGATCAGCGTGCCGACCATCAAATTAATCTGGGTGATGCCGGCGGCAATAATGCCGGGCACTCCGAGCAGCACGAGCCGCTTCATGTCGGCGTTCCAGCGCGGGCGGCGCAGGGCGGGCATGACCCCGGCACGCTTCACGCCCCATAAAAGCGCCAAAAACTGGGCCATTCCGGCGACAAGTACACCCCAGATCAACGCATGACCCGGCGTCTCGGTCAGCGGCGCAAAGACAAGCAGTGCGAAAATCAGAATAATGTTGAGGAGGATCGGTGCGCCGGCAGCGAGCGCGAATTTCTCCAGCGAATTCAGGATGCCTGACAGGAGCGCCACCAGCGAGACAAAGAGCAGGTAGGGAAAGCCGATCCGCGCGAACAGAACCGCCATGTCGTATTTTGCGTTGGTCCCCGTGTCAAACATCCGGGCAATGCCCTCAAGCCAACCGAGGTTTTCCTCCGGACCGACAAGGAAGCCGGACGCCATGGTCAGGAGAAACCACGGCATGGTGACAATGGCGATCAATGTGAAGATGAAAAGAACAAAGGTGAGTCCGGACATGGCGTCAGAGGCGAAGTCGTGCGCCGCCTCTGGCCCCTCGCCCTCAAGGCGCCTGGCATAGAGCGGCACAAACGCGGAATTGAAAGCCCCCTCGGCAAAGAACCGGCGAAACAAATTGGGAAAGCGGAAGGCAACCACGAAGGCATCGGCGACCGGGCCGGTGCCGAGAAACCGGGCGATGAGCATATCGCGGACGAAGCCGAGAATGCGGCTCGTCATGGTCATGCCGCCAATTGTGGCTACGGATTTAAGCAGGCTCATCGGCGAAGGCTCCGTGCGGTTTTCTGCTCCTCAATGAGCGCTGTGGCTCTGACGGGGTCTTCGAGGGCGGCTTTCAGACCGGCACGCACCTCGCGCAGGATAACCTCGTGGGTGACCTTGAGACCGTTCGCATCCTGGACATAATAGACGCCGACGGCCTTCTCCCCGAAGGTGGCGATATGGGCCGAGGCCACCGACAGACCGAGCCGCATGAGGGCGTCGGAAATATCATAGAGCAAACCGGGTCGGTCCAGACCGCTGGCCTCGATGACCGTGCTGAACTCGGAGGCGCCGTTGTCGATGAGCACTTCGGGCTCTACGGAAAAGGCCGAGGTGCGGCGATGCAGCAGTGATTTGGGCATCATCGCGCGAAGCGACGCCTTGCCGTCCAACGTATCGCATATGAGCTCTTTCAAACGGCCGAGGCGATCAGAACCAAAGGGGCCTTCCTCGTTGGTGTCCTGAACCCAGAAGACATCCAGCGCCATGCCGTCCGTGGTCGTATAGGCCCGCGCATCGGAAATCGATCCGCCGCAAGCAGTAATGGCGCCGGACAGAGACCCAAACAGGCCGGGGACATCTTTGGTATAGATCGACATTCGGCTGACATCGCGGAAGCTGTCGGGTTCGGCGTGCAGCGTCACGCGCTCGCGGGCTTCGCCTTGCGCATCCGCATGAGTCAGAAGATGCGCATGACGCACCTGGGTCTCCTGGTCGAGACCGAGCCAGTAATGGTCTTCGAGCCGCCCGAAGAAGCGCTGACGGTCTGCCTGCGGCATTTCGCCGAGGGTCTCGGCGAGGTCCTGCTGGCGATGGGCCACGCGAGCCTCGCTATTGGCTGAATGGCCGCCACTCAGTATGCGCTCCGCCTCGTAGTAGAGCTGGCGTAAAAGCTCGCCTTTCCAGCCATTCCACACGCCAGGCCCGACGGCGCGAATATCGGCGACCGTGAGGATCAGCAAAAGCCGCAGGCGTTCCGGCGTTTGAATCAGATCACAAAAGGTCTGAATGGTTTGCGGGTCGCTGATGTCTCTGGTCTGGGCGTAGTCGGAAAAGACCAGATGATTGAGCACCAGCCAGGCAACAAGTTCGGTTTCGCTCGCATCAAAACCAAGCTGCGGACAAACTTCCCGCGCCACTTCGGCGCCGAGCTCGGAATGGTCGCCGTCGCGGCCCTTGGCAATGTCATGCAGCAGCACTGCGATGTAGAGCACCTCGCGGCTCACCACCTTATGAATGATGTCATTGGCAAGCGGATGATCTTCGGACAGCTCACCGCGATCAATTTGGGATAGCAAGGTTACCGCGCGGATGGTATGCTCATCGACCGTATAATGATGATACATGTTGAACTGCATCATCGCCTCAACCTTGCCGAAGGCGGGGATGTAGGTGCCAAGCACACCGGTTTCGTGGAGCCTGCGCAGGACGCGCTCAGGGTCTTTTTCGTGCATCAGGATGGCAAAGAAAATTCGGGACGCTTCCGGATTTTTTCGCAGGTCCTCGTCGATGAGGTGAAGCGAGCGGGCCAGTTCGGTCAGGGTCGAGGGGTGCAGCAGAACCTGCAGGTCGAGAGCGAGCAGGAACAGGCGCAGAATGTTGACCGGGTCCTTCTCAAAGACATCCGGCGCGGCCATGGACATACGTCCATGGGCGATGACAAAGTCCTTGTTGCCCGTGGACCGCGCCCCTGAGGCTGCAGCTTTCTTGCGCCGCCTGAAGCCAAAGAAACTGCTGGCCATGCCGGTCACGCTTTCACCGAGGCTCATACCGCTGCCGGGCAGAGGCGCTTGCCTGCGTTCCTGCCACTCAAGGGCGGCGCAAAAGATCCGCGTCAGATTCCCAACATCCATGGCGGCGCGGAAATAGTCGGTCATGAAGCGCTCAACGGCCGAGAGGCCTGCGCTGTCCTTGTAGCCCATGCGCCGGGCCATTTCCGGCTGACGGTCAAATGACAGACGATCCTCGGCGCGGCCGGCGAGGAAATGCAGGTGGCAACGAACGTTCCAGAAAAACTGATCGCGCTTTTCAAACAGTTCAAACTCTTCTTCATTGAACAGTCCCTTGCCGATGAGTTGGCGCGGCTCGTCGACCTGGTAAACATATTTACCGATCCAGTAAAGCGTATGCAGGTCGCGCATCGCGCCCTTGCCATCCTTGATGTTGGGCTCGACCAGGAAACGCGAGGCGCCGGCGCGGCTGTGACGGGTATTGCGTTCGGCAAGTTTGGCATCAATGAAAAGGGCGGTGTCGGTTGCCTCGACGACTTCCTTTTCAAAGCGGATCATCAAATCATCAAACAACGCTTCGTCGCCCCACAGATGGCGCGCATCGATGAGCGTGGTGCGAATGGTCATATCGGCAAGCGCCTGTTTGATACATTCATCGACAGTGCGCGTCGCATGACCGACCTTGAGCCCGAGGTCCCACAGGATGTAGAGCATATATTCGACAACGCTCTCGCCCCAGGGCGTCTGCTTCCATGGCAGGAGAAAGAGGATGTCGATGTCGGAGCCCGGGGCCAGAAGCCCCCGGCCATAACCACCGACGGCGACGATGCCGAGCTTTTCGCCTTTCACATCGGTCGAGGCGCGGTAGGGAAAGGAGGTGGTATAATCGTAGAGCACCTTGATAATTATATCCTGGACGTAGCACAGAAGTGTGGCGGTCTCGACCCCTGACGAACCGGTCTCGAGCTTGTGCTCTGCATAGGCCCGACCCTCGGCCAGCGCCGCCTTCAGGAGGGCCAGCACAGCCTTCTGCCGGGAGAAATCCTTCAGATTCGGGTCCTTGCCGATCTCGACCAGCCGCTCACGCAGGGCGTCAGC
>JAUWTJ010000145.1 GCA_030614785.1 Alphaproteobacteria bacterium
AGGAGTCTGAATATCGAGGATGATTTCCGGCTCTCCGTTTTTCCCCGCCTGGGCCTCGAACTCGGCAGGCTGCGGCTAGGCAATGCCGAGGGTTTTGCACAGCCGGACTTCATCACCATCGAGCATGCCCGTGCCAGCCTTAGGCTCAGACCCCTGCTACGCAAGCAGATCGAAATGGAGACCCTGGAGCTGCACGGGGCAAGTGTATATCTTGCCCGTGACGCCGAGGGCCACGGTAACTGGGAAGATCTGGTCCGGGCCGGCGGCTCGGACGGGTCGGCAAAGGCCAAAGGCGCAAAAAAGGGCATCCCGCCGAATTTCACAATCAACGGGGTGGATCTGCGCGAGGCCCAGGTCTTTTACGAGGACCAGCAGCGCGGTCTCAAGTTCGCAATAACCGGGGGAACACTGAAAACCGGCCCCCTGACTCCTGGTCAGCCCATTGACCTGACCTTGTCCTTTCAGGCCCGGGTCGAGGGGCCGCAAGAGGTGACAATTGATACCGCCCTGGAGGGCAGTGTCCTTCCTGATCTCGCTGGGCAGGTGCACCAGGTCGAACGTCTTCGCCTAGATCTCGGGCTTGCCGGCACGGCCATACCTGGCGGCGCCCAGCAGATTGCCCTGACGCTCCAGGATGCGCGTTTTGACACGGGCAAGCAGGAGCTCGCCCTGGCCGCGCTTGACCTCGATGCCCTCGGTGTCAGTCTGGACCTGAACAAACTGATTGTCGGACTCAGCGCCGCGCCAACTTTCAGCGGCGTAGTCCAGGCCAGGCCCTTCAGCCCGGAAGCGGTGCTCAAGGCTCTGGGGCGGAGCGAAACGTCGTCCTTCCCGGAGGGCCTGCGCGGCCAGACTGATTTCCATCTCGACTTCAACGGTGATCTCGGCGCCGGAGTGGTTGAGGTTACGGCGCTGCAAGCCCGTCTTGGTGACAACAGCCTGCGGCTTCCGCTTTTGCGCTTCGATATCCAGAAGCAAATCCTGGAAGCGGCAACTTTTGACCTCAGCGCTTTTGGAATGGCCCTGAACCTTAGCGAGCTCCGCGTGGAGTCCTTGTTCAGCGCCCCACGTCTGGACGCAGTGCTTCCAATCGACCCCTTCAACCCCAGGGAGGCCTTGGTGCAACTCGGCATGACACCGCCGGCCACGAGCGACCCCGAGGCCCTAGACAATTTCGGCCTCCAAACCAGGATAACGGCAAGCACGGAACGGGTTGAGCTGGCGGATCTGCAAGTGATCCTCGACCAAAGCACGGCCGCGGGCATGATCGAGCTTATTAATGCCGAGCGGCCCGCCATTCGCCTCAGCCTTACCCTGGACCAGCTCGATTTCGACCGCTATTTGCCGCCGGCAAGCAAGGACGAAACCACGGAAAGCAAACAAGACCAAACCGGCCCGGCAGCAAAAGAGGATAGCCCCCTGCCCCTGGAAAAGCTGCATGTCATGGAGGCGGATGCCACCGTCAAGATCGCCGACCTGCACGTGGCCAATCTTCACCTCAGCAATACCGCTATCAGCTTGCAACTCCACGAGGGCAAACTGAAACTTACCACAGCCGCCGGTCTCTATGGCGGCAGTGTTGACAGCGTGATCGGCCTCGACGCCGGGGCTCAGCCCCCACGTCTGCGCATCCGGGAAAAAATCGCCTCAGTCCATGTCGGTCCTCTGCTAGATGACCTCCAGAACGGCGAGGGTAAATTCACAGGCCAGGGTTTTTTCAACGCCGATCTCACGGCCGACGCTGTTAGTATCAACGGCATCAAGAAAAGCCTTGCCGGTACAATGGACTTTGATTTCCGTGACGGCTCCTACACGGGCTTTAACCTCGGCGCTGAACTGCGACGCGCCAAGGCCCTGCTCAGGGGCACGCCGCTGCCTTCTTCCGAGGCCCAGTCCACTGATTTCAGCGAACTGCGCGGCAGCATCAACGCTAAAAACGGCATTCTCCACCTCCATGACCTGGAGATGAAGGCGCCCCTGTTGCGCGTCAAGGGCGGCGGCGACTTTGATGTCGCTGGCCAGAGCCTGGATCTGGGCCTTGCTACCTCGGTGGTGGGCACCAGCACCGGCCAGGGTGGCAGGGGACTCGATGAACTCAGCGGCATCACCGTGCCGGTCAAGATCAGCGGCCCGGCCTCCAAACCCGAGGTCGGGGTCGACATGCAGCTCCTTGCCGCGGCCCTGGCCAAGCGGGAGGCGGAAAAACAGCTCGAAAAACACGAGGAGAAAATCCAGGCCGAGGTCGAGAAAAAGCTCGGCAAGGAACTCGGCGAGGCCGTGGGAGAAAAGGCCCTGGATACCTTCAAGGGGCTGTTCAAGTAGCGGCGCTTCTGCCGCCACCGGGACGTTTCTGGAGATTTTTTTCCTACAAGTTCACTTAAGGGTGCCTTGAAAAATTAGATATTTCGTTCGAGTTCGGGTAAGCGCAGACTCCGAGGAACAGCGGAAATTAAAAGCGCAGCATATTAGTCATATGTGAGCATTTTTATTTACGCTGTGGCAGGTAAGCGAGCCTGCGAGACTCCGGGTAATTAGGCAAAATAGCAATTTTTCAAGGTGGCCTTAAAAGTCACGGCTGACCGTTACCTTACTGCACTTGGCCATACCCGTATATTTTCGGGTTGTCATTCGACCGTCAAACCTTTCACCACTATCCAGCAGCCGATTAATTGCCTTGCTTTGCGTGGTATTTAGTGGAGTATTTTTTGTTACTGCCAAAAACGGGATTTTATGACAACTCATTACAAACCCTGTGATGAGTTACGTTTGTATTCTTCTCAACTCCCTTGCACATTGGTCGAGGCGGTGAACCGAAAAAGGGTTTGGCAACACCACGAGATTTG